>NZ_JBFAWA010000043.1:0-118965 GCF_040680035.1 Nonomuraea sp. NPDC052116
AGGCCGCGCGAGTACTGGCCGGTCGGCGAGAAGGTCACGGTGGTCGCGCACCTGGCCGGGCTGCGGGCGGGCCGGGACCTGTGGGGCACCAGGGACCGCAGCCTGACGTTCACCGTCGGCGACGAGCACATCACCAAGATCCGCAATGCCACCCACCGGGCGGTCGTGCGGGAGAACGGCGAGGTCGTCAAGGCCATCCCGGTCAGCCTGGGCAAGAAGGGCGACGAGAGCTGGTCCGGCGTCATGATCGCCCAGGAGAAGGCCGCGTCGACCCTCATGGACTCGGCCACCATCGGCAGGCCCGGCGAGTACTACGCCCATACCAAGTGGAATGTCCGGATGACCTACAGCGGCATGTTCTTCCATGCCGCGCCCTGGTCGACCGGCGCGCAGGGCAACAGCAACGTCAGCCATGGCTGCGTGAACGCCAGCATGGCCAACGCCCGCTGGTTCTACAACTTCACGCAGCGGGGAGACATCATCGAGGTCACGGGGACGTCGCGGAAGCTCGAGTTCGGCAACGGGCCGACGCCGTGGGCGAAGTCATGGGATGACTGGCTCGCGGGCAGCGCGCTAGGCAAGTCGATCAACGCCTAGGGTTTGGTTGGGCGGACCCGCTTGCGAATTGACGGTGTCCACCTGTGCGGGCATGATCTCGACTCGGTAGTTCATCCAGAGGATCTGAGGGACCTGGCCCTGTGACGGTCCGGCAACCTCCCCGGCGGGGAATCCGCGGGAAAGGTGCCAATGCCAGGAACGTGAGCTCCCGTTCGCCGGCCCTCTGAGATGGCTGCGGTGAGGCGCCCCTGAGCACCTGAACACGACCTGTCAGTAACCAGCCTGGCCACCCGGTGGCGAGGCTCGACCCGTGCCTGACCCATCACGCCGCCTTGTCGCGGGGTCCGGAGCGGACCCCGCGACACGAGGTTGACATCCCATCAAGCAGCGTCGAGCGCTGCGGTGATCTTGCGGGTCATCTCGGCCAGGGTGGGGCTGGGCCGGCCCTGGTGGGTACGGGCGGCTGCTTCGAGGGCGACGCTGACGGTGCTGCGGAAGTTGTCGGCCTCAGCCGGGTCCTGCTGCTTGAGCAGGCTCATGGATGCGGTCAGGGCCGGCAGCACCAGGTCGGCGAGGTCGGCGACGGACTTGCCGTACTTCACGCCCTTGGGCGCCTTGGTGAGCACATGCCCGACCACGCCGGTCGCGGAGGTCAGGGCGATGGAGCCTTCGGTGGCGACCTTGTGGGACGAGCCGGCGGCGCCGGCGGCGGACATCAGGGAGACGGCACCCCACGCGGCGGTCCGCAGGGTGAGCTTGTCCTGGTCGGAAAGGGTGATGGACATGGTGGCGTACTCCCTTGGCTCTGTTATGAAATGGGCTTCCACGAGAGGCGGGGGCGAGCTGGGCGTGCCCCGGTTCGCGCTCTGTGCATTCACTGTCGCCGACCGCTCTGATACCGGGCGGTTGGCGTGCTGACACGACGGCTGACACCGACACAGCATCCGACCCGATCGCCCGCGGGACACCGCCTGCCGCGCTCCTGACCCTCCTACGGGCGCAAGAAGGCCCAGACCGCGGAACGCCTCAAGGCTGGGAACAGGTGGACCGATCATGATCTGGCCTTCACCACGAAGCTTGGCGGCCCCGATCGAGCGCACGGAGGACTGGAAGCAGCGGAAGTCCATCCTCAAGCAGGCCGTCGTACGGGACGCCCAGCCCTTCTCATCGAACAAGGCGTTCAGGAAATCCTCGGCCACACCTGTGTGACCACCACCGGGCGCGCCACCCCCACGTAGCAACCCTCCAGATGAAAGACGCCCTCTGGGGTCTCCCTGGTCAGTGACGGTTAAGGTCCTCGATCGCCAGCACGACGGCTGTGATGAGAAACCCCAGCCCCACGCCCACCAGCGCGATGACCGCTGTGGTCGCATCGCCCCCTGTTCCGGTGAGAACGACCCAGCCGGCCACAACGAGGAACAACCAGCCAAGAAGGACGAGACTACGAACACCACTACGGCGAGTTCCGCTGCTGCGCTTCCACGACCATCCGTCGGTTGGGTGAGGCTACAGATGATGGTCCATGCATCACCGCTCAGGAAATATCCAATGCATGGGCCCTTCCAAGAGCACCGGGGCGGAGCAGCTCTCGGTGACGGTGGTGTTGCTGCGGCCGACCAGACCGAGATGACCTATGAGGCGTGCCCGAGCCGGAGAGCAGCGAGACGAAGCTGCGCCACATCTCGCCGAGTGTCTGCAACCCGCTGCCCATAGAAGATCAAAAAAAGGGTCCTCTCCCAACTACGGGAGAGGGACCTCCGCCTGTGGAGGATCGGGGATTTGAACCCCGGATGGGCGGTAAACCCAACCGCACTAGCAGTCCTCTGTCCGCTGTGATCGCCTAGAGCCGGTCGTGATCGATGAGTACCGAAACCCCCGGTCAACCCACTCGTCTCCCTACTGATGACGACCGGCAAGACCGATGATTGCCGGGCCTAACGGTCCGGCAAAGGTCCGGCATGGTCCACCGCCAGGCGGGCGCGGCAGCCATATAGCGCCATCTACAGGCCGAGGCGTTCCACCTCCGTCGCCTTCGCTTTGAGCGTCCTGGACGAGGACGGAGTCGAGGCGAACTCCTCCTCCTGGTAGCTCACCTCATCCCCCTGAATCGTGAACGTGTTGACGGCCGGGCCGTCCTCGAGGCCGGTCACCTCATAGGTGACCTGGTACTCCTGGTCCGGGTTCAGAGCCGGTCCGGAGTAGCTGACGCGGATGCTGTAGGTGACGTTGCAGCCGGCACTGCCGTAGCACTTCTTTTCTAGGACCTTCACGCGGAGGCTGAATTCCTCAAGGTCAGGCGTGTGCGTGAACGAGGCCGGGCTGGCGGAGGTGGTCGCGGCTGCCGAGGGTGTGCCACTCGTGGAGGCGGGGGCGGACAGCAGTCCTTTGGCAGTAGGGGCACAGCCTGCCAGCAGCAGGCCGGCGATCAGGGCGCCAGGCAGGACGGTAAGGGTACGCATGGGTTCTCCTTCTCGGGTGATGGAAGCGTGAGCGAGCACGCATGCGTGCCGGTTGACGTGCGCTTTCTCAGCGGACATATCGGGTAGCCGTCTCGATCGCGGCTGATGGCGCACCTCGAGCCACAAGCTCACGACGGCACAACGCACACGCCGGGGTGCCAACCTCGGGGTGCAGTACGGCGCCGCCGGCATCTGAAGGGCACGACTAGCGCGCCCCGCGCGTCGGTACTCGGTGTCGAAGTGATTCCCTTCACCCGAACCGTGCTTAGCCTCGACACCACGCTAGAGGCCAGAGGTAGAGGAGATCGTCGCGCGCGGATTACGTGCCAGCGCTCGGCCCGGCGACCGGCTCTACCGCCTCAAGTGGTACGTCAGCGGCTCTCGCCTCGACCCAACCCGCGTCGGCGGGCCAGGGCAGCCCCCGTGGACGAGTTACGCCTACCTCATCGATGAACACGTCATCCAAGTCACCGAGGACCTCCGGATGGGCACGTTCGGCAACTGGCGGGAAACATCCTTATGTGTCTTCGGTGACGAACTTCTCGCCCACGTAGACGATGACCTCACTGGCCTTCTTGGCACCGTGCTGCGGCGCGGCGGGCGCCCCGTTGGCAACGTCTGGAGCTTTGGTCCCTGACGACATGCCATGTCGGCACGTCAGCCGTACCACCGACTGGCCGCTGGCGGTTACCCGATGATCCGTTCCGACTGGCACACGGACGGCTACAGACACCCCACTGGTCCTTTGGCACGGCTGGAAGCCATGGGATGGCATATCGGGCATCGCCTGGCAAAACCTTCGCCTGGAGAGGAGCACCTCCTACCGCTTCATAGCTCGATAACGTTTGAGGAGCGCCGTGATTTTGTCGTAGTCACGCGCGCCGTTCAACTCGTCGAGCAAATCGTCGGGGCATGACTCGTAGAGGTCGCCCCACCAGCGTCGCACCTTGTTGTCCCAGATCCGGTAGCCGCCGGGAACGCCTCTGGCAACGTAGCGCCTCCTGCCCATAGCTCGTCACCCTGCAATCCGCCGGTTCTGGGGTCAAGCTCGGCGATCGGCCACGTTACTCGGTGAGCCAGGGTAAGGAACGAACCCTGGATCGTCGATCGCCCCCTACCGTGTACGGCGAACAGCCATGCCGCGGCGATCGTAAGAGCTGCTTGGGTGCGGCGGTGTGACAACCCCGGCCGGTGCGTCCGGTCGGTACGGCGGGGGCGGCGTGCGGTGCCCGGCCCGGCGTCCCGCGCCGTCCGGGACCGGCCCCCAGGCCGCACGCCCGGACGGCGGGCGGGCGGAGGGCCGGGGAGTCGGCATCTAGCCGGACGGGTCACCTGATCGCCGCCACCGTAGGGGCAAGACAGAGGCGGAGGTGACGCGCAAGGTCCGCGAGCTGGAATACCAGCGAGAGTCAGGGCGTGTGAGCAAGGCGGGCCGTGCTCCGACCGTCGCCGAATGGATGGCGGAGTTCCTCTATGTGATCTGCGAGCGCCTGGTCCTCTCGGAGAAAATGGCGCCGCGCACGCTGACGGACTAACGATCCAAGACGAGGAATTGGATCGTGCCGCTCCTCGGCAAGCGTCGCCTCGATCGGCTCGCCCCTGAGCACCTGGACACCGCCTATACCGCGATGCTCGAAGAGGGCCTCTCCTCCAGCAGCGTTCTCAAGGTCCACCGCATCCTGTCTCGTGCCCTCACGATCGCAGTACGGCGGAGACGCGTCGCACGAAACGTAGCCACGTTGGTGGACGCGCCTTCCGCCGCCACAACGAAGATCGAACCCCTGACAGGAGAAGAGGCGCGGCGCATCCTCGACGTCGCCACGACCAGGAGGAACGGCGCTCGCTGGTCCGTCGCTCTGGCGCTCGGCATCCGGCAAGGCGAAGCTCTCGGACTCCGCTGGTCATAGATCCTCGGCCACACCCGGGTGACGACCACAGAGCGCTACACCCATGTGGCGACTCTCCAGGTGAAGGACGCCAGCAACCGCATGGACCAGGCCCTCTGGGGCACGCCCTGACGGGCAGCTGTAACCCAAACTGCAACCCTGACGCCCACAGAGATCAAAAGGCCCTCTCCCCGTACTCGGGGAGAGGGCCTTCCGCCTGCGGAGGATCGGGGATTTGAACCCCGGATGGGCGGTAAACCCAAACCGCATTAGCAGTGCGGCGCCATAGACCTGACTAGGCGAATCCTCCTGGAAGCCTTCGCGGCTCAGGACAGCGTACCGGCCTTCTGGCGAGGCAGCAAAGTGATTGATCCCCGTCCTTCGCCAAGAGTTATCAACAGCCTGTGGGTAACTGCCTGTGGATGAAGCCCGCCCAGAGCGTGGACGGGCTTCGGGGCTGTGGATAACCGGGTTACGCGGCCGGGTTGGCCTCGCCCTCGATCTCAATCTTTACCTTCTTGCCCACCAGGACGCCGCCGGTCTCCAGGGCCTGGTTCCAGGTCAGGCCGAACTCCTCGCGGTCGAACTCCGTGGTGATCGAGAAGCCCCAGACCGGAGCGCCCCACGGGTTGGTGCCGGCGCCGCCGTACTCGACCGTGAGCTCGACCTCCTTGGTGACATCACGCACGGTCAGGTCACCGGCGACGGTGAACTCGTCGCCCGAGTGGCCGACCACGCGGGTGCTCCTGAAGGTGATCGCCGGGAACTTCTCCGTGGCCAGGAAGTCGTCACTGCGGAGGTGGCCGTCGCGGTCGGCGACCCCGGTGTCGATGCTGTCGGCCTGGATCGTGAGCTCGGCGGTCGACTCGAGCGGGTTCTCGGCGATCGTGACCGAGCCGCTGAAGGAGCCGAAGTGGCCACGGACCTTGCTGACCATCATGTGCTTGACCACGAAACCGATGCGGGTGTGAGCCACGTCCAAGTTGTAGGTGCCGGCGGCGGGGATGGTCAGGGACTCCCAGGTGCGGGTGGTGGTCATCGGGGTTCTCCTCGGTTGGGGTTCGTTGCTGTGCGGATGTCTGCGGCAACAAATTTCTACACGAGGAATATTCCGCACGTCAACTATCGTCGGTTACGCTATGAGGGTGATGAACTTTGACGACCACCGGCTGACGGCCGTTGGACTTCTGACGGAGGTGCATGGGGGGCTGCTGGCCAGACTTCAGCCTGTGCTCGGCGGCGCGGGGTTGTCGGAGATCGATTTCGAGACCGTACTCCGGCTGGGCCGCTCCCCAGGACAGCGGCTGCGGATGAGCGATCTGGCCGCGCAGACCGAGCTGTCGACGAGTGGGGTGACCAGGGTCGTCGACCGGCTGGAGCGGGAAGGGCTGGTGACCCGGCAGGCGTGTCCCAGCGACCGCAGGGCCTCCTACGCCGTACTCACCGAGACCGGGCGGGCGCGGCTGGAGTCCGTGCTGCCGCAGCACGTGCAGGACATCGACGACTGGTTCACCGGGCTGCTGGGCGCGGAGGAGCTGGAGACGTTCCTGGCCACGCTGCGGAAGATCAGGGACGTGGTACGGCCCTGCGCCACCGCAGGGGCAAGTGGGGCTCAGGCCGCGGCAGCGTGCGCGGAGATGGCCGCACAGCAGCCGGAAGAAGCCGCAGCCCAGGGGCGAGCCGCCATGAGCGTGCAAGCCGAAGCCCCATGAGGCCGAGGTCGTAGATCGAAGGTCATGAGCCGTGCCCGTGCGATGGAAGGCCCAGCGCGTTCCTGAGCTTGGCCATCGCGCGCGACACCGTGCTCTTTACCGTGCCCACACTGATCCCCAGCGTCCTGGCGATCTCCGGCTCGGTCATGTCCTCGTAATACCGCAGCACGATCGCCGCCCGCATCCGCTCCGGCAGCTCCTCCAGAGCCTGTTCCAGCTGCTCGTGCACGTCCCCGTGCGGCTCCTCGGAGGTGCAGCACACCTCGGGCAGATCGTCCGAGGGATACTCCTCCAGCCTGCGCCGCCGCCACTGCGAGATGTTGATGTTCACCATGGCCCGCCGCACGTACCCGTCGAGCGCCCCCCGGTCTTCGATGCGGTCCCAGGCCAGGTACGTCTTGGTCAGCGCGTTCTGCAGCAGATCCTCCGCGTCCAGCGGGTGTCCGGTGAGCTGGTGGGCCGCGCGCAGCAGAGCAGGACCGCGCGCCCTCACGTACTCGCGGAACTCGTCTTCCCAACCGGTGGTCTGCATCGTGGCCAGAATCGCAGCCTGATGCTCTATTGAGCCTGAACCAGAATTCAGGTTTCGGCCCGCCGACGATAAAGGTAGGTCAAGGTCGGTGGCGGTTTGTTCGACGCCGGGTGTCATCTCACTTCCCCGGGGATGCGTATTTTGATCCCGTCTGCGCCGCTACGGTGTGAGCTACGCCCAAGTCGTGTGAATCTAGTACCGACGAGGGAGGGGCCGATGGGGTATCCGAGCGTTGAGCGCCGCCGGGTGCTCGCCGCGGCCGCGCTCGGTCGCGAATCCGGCGTTCCCGGTCCTGACCCGGACAATGGGGAGCCTTTACGCGCTGTCGCCGGCGAGATCAAGGACGTCAGCCCGCATCTGATCATCATCGAGACCCCCGAGGGCGCCGAGGAACGGCTCGTGATCGCCCCCTGGGCCACCGCCTGGCACGGGAAGGACGCCGCTCCCGCCGACCTCCCCGCGGGTTCCATGGTCGTCATGCGTACGCGTGACGGACGCGTGGTGGAGCGCATCTGGGCGGACACCACCCGCATCACCGGGACGATCCTGTCGATCAGCGGGCGCAGGGACCTGACGGTCGAGCTCGACTGCGGCCCGCACCGGGGCCACCGTACGGTCGTCATCCCCTACCGGGCGTCGGGGCGGCTGCAGGTGCGGCATCCCAAGTTCGAGCCCGGTTACCTGTTCGACGCGATCGGGATCAGGCAGAACGGGACGAGCCTGGCCATGTTGCCCGCGACCTCGCAGCCCCCTTACCCGGCCCGCGCGGTGCCCACCCCGCCGCCCGCGTACGCCGGGCTGCAGTCCCGCATCTCGGGCCCCGCCACCTGGTCGGACACGTTCGACGAGGAAGAGCGCGGCGCCGCGTACCCGATGCTGGAGCGCTCCGACACCGGCTGTCCCGACGCCGGCGTGTCGTGCACCGGGCTGCCGTTCCTCGCCGTCGGGTCGCTGCTCCAGGTCAGGAACCTGTGCTCGCAGCGGAACGCCAACGTTCCCGTGGTGGCGTGCGGGTGCGTGGCGGGGCGCTTCTGCGACCGCTGCGTCGAGTGCGACACGTCGCCGCGCGGACGGGTCGTGGAGCTGTCGCCGTTCTCCTACGTGGAGCTCGGCGGCGACCTGGTCAAAGGCTGTTTCAACGCTCAGATCGGATTGGGGTGACGGGCACGTGTTCGAATCGCAGCTGCCGCTTCTGATCGCGCTGCTCCTCTTGGGCATGGTGGCCAAGATGATCACCGTGCGCACGGGAGGCGAACCCGGCTCGCTGTCCAGGCTGGGGCCCGCGGTCCTGGTGCCGGGGCGGATGCAGGCCGTCGCGCTGCTGGTCTGCGCGGCGGGTGAGCTGTTCCTGGCCGTGGGGCTGCTGGTCACGACGCATCCGTTCTTCCGGTGGGGTACGGTCGCGTTCTTCGCCCTGTCCACGTATGTACTGCTGGAGCTGCGCAGACGCCGGCCGGACGCGGGCTGCGGCTGCTTCGGCGAGGTGAGCTCGGCGCCGGTCGGACTGCGTTCGGTCGGCCGGACGGTCGCGCTGACCGGGATGGCCGGGTTGTCGGTGTGGGCGCCGGTGCCGGGGTGGGTGGCCGTGGTCCACCCGCAGTGGCTGACGGTCGCGGGCGTGGCCGTGCTCGCGCTCCTCTCCCCGGAGATCGAGGAGCTGATCGACCGCGTACGGTTCCGCGCCCCCTGCGAGCAGCGCCGCGGCCCCGCCGAGTCGGTCACGCTGGCCAGGCTCAGGTCGAGCGGCACCTGGCGGGCCCACGCGGGCGAGCTGACCTCGGCCGAGCCATACGACAGCTGGCGCGAGCTGTGCTGGCGCTTCTACGCCTTCCGCAACCACGAAGCGGACGACGTGGTCTTCGCCGTCTACCTCAGCGGTCGGCGCCCGGCGGTGCGGATGGCCGTGGTCAGCGCGGCGGGCAACGGGACTCTGCCGGAATATACGCCAGTATCGGCCTGACGCTAGAAAGCGTTAGATTCCGCTCGACAGGCATGGCGATATAGCTCTATTGGGCTGTCTAGCTTCCCCACTAGACAGCCCAATAGAGGTCTAGGGGCGTCGCTCAGATCGGCTGAGCGCGCAGGAACTTCCCGAAGTGCGGCACCGTGAACGCGATCAGACCGCGCTCGGCGCTGTAGATGAGCCCTTTCTTGATGAGGCTGTCACGGGCGGGCGAGAGGCTGGACGGCTTTCGCCCGAGGGCGTCGGCCACCTCCGCGGTGGCGACCGGCTCGTCGCCGATCTGCGCCATGGCGTGCATGTAGTCGCGTTCGGCCGGGGTGGCCCGCTCGTAGCGGCTGCCGAAGAACCCGACCGCGAGCTCCTCCTCGGCCTCCGGCGCGGAGACCTTGACGTCTTCGATGGTGATCGGGCTGCGCGGCGCCAGGTCCCAGGCGACCTTGCCGTACGCCTGCACGAAGTAGGGGTAGCCGTCGGCCGCCTCGTAGAGGGCGTCGAGGGCCTCCTGGGTGAACTCCACCTCTTCCTCCCGCGCCGGCAGGATCAGTGCCATGTCGGCCGCCTCGCGGTCGAGCTTGTCGATGCGCGCGTAGCGGAAGAGCCGCTCGGAGTAGCTCTTGCTGGCCGACAGCACGCTCGGCAGGTGCGGCAGCCCGGCCCCCACCACGATCAGCGGCCCGCCCGTCTGGGACAGCTCGTGGCAGGCGGCGCAGAGCGCGGAGACGTCGGCGGCCGGGACGTCCTGCATCTCGTCGATGAAGAGCGCGATGCCCACGGCCAGGTCGGTGGCCACGCTCGCGGCGTCGACGAACAGCTCGGTGAGGTCGATCTCCAGGTCGCCGGAGTCGGCGCGCCCGCGGCTGGCAGGCACCTCGATGCCGGGCGACCAGTGCGAGGTGCCCTTGGCCGCCGCCGGATCGCGCATCGCGAACGCCTTGAGCACGCCGAGGAACTCCTCGATGCGCTCGGGGGCGCGGTGGCGCGGCGCCAGCTCCCGGATGGCCATGTGCAGCGCGGCCGCCACGGGGCGCCGGATCGACTGGTCGGGCCGGGCCTCGATCTTGCCCGTGCCCCACAGCCGCTGCATGGCCATGGACTTGAACGTGTTGAGCAGGACGGTCTTACCGACCCCTCGCAGGCCGGTGACGACCATGCTGCGCTCGGGACGGCCGCGGGCCACCCGCTCCAGCACGACCTCGAACTGCTGCAGCTCTCGGTCGCGCCCGGCGAGCTCCGGCGGACGCTGGCCGGCTCCGGGGGCGTAGGGGTTTCGCACAGGGTCCACGCTCTCGGACTTTATTGCCGGATATAGCGGCCGTCTTAGATTTGGGAAGAAAGTGCTACGGCGTGTCCGAGCAGGGGCGGTCGCGAGCACCGTCATCGGACACACCCCCTCTCACCAGGCCGAACCCTTGTTCGATTGCGGTACACAGAACTGTAGCGCGGACTCGAACACCTATGCGATGGTTTCGAGTAAAGATCTTCGCAACAGGTCGCGGCGGCGCCGAACTTGGCACCCGTCCCGCCTGCGCAATAGCGTTCGGATCCATGCGGACCTTCGCGAATGTTCAGGAGCTCAAGGCGGCCGTCGGCGAGAAGTTCGGCCCGACCGAGTGGCGCACCGTCACCCAGGACCAGGTCAACCTCTTCGCCGACGCCACCGACGACCACCAGTGGATCCACGTCGACGTGGAGCGGGCCAAGGAGGGGCCGTTCGGGGCCACGATCGCCCACGGCTACCTGAGCCTGTCGCTGCTGCCGTCGTTCATGTTCTCGATGGTCAAGGTCGAGGGCATCGCCATGGGCGTCAACTACGGCCTCAACAAGGTCCGCTTCCCCCGGCCGATCCTGGTCGGCGCCCGGATCAGGGCCGTGGGCGAGCTGACGGACGTGAAGGGCACCCCCGCCGGCTACCTGTCCAACCTGAAGATGACGATCGAGATCGAGGGCGAGAAGCGGCCCGCCTGCATCGCCGAGACGCTGAGCCTGTACGTTCCCGCCGAGTAGGTTTGCAACAGAAGCGCGTCCCGTGTGATCCCTGGGTTCGTGGAGGATTTCGACGAGTTCGTCCGAGCCCGGGGCGACGCGCTGCTCCGGTACGGCTTCGTGCTGGCCGGAAATTCCGAGGACGCGGCCGATCTCGTACAGGAGGCCCTGGCCCGGCTGGGTGACGCCTGGCCCCGCGTGCGCAAGAAGCACGACCCCGAGGGGTACGTCCGCACGACCATGGTCAGGCTCCACATCAGGTCATGGCGCCGGCGGCGCCGGGAGGAACCGGTACGCCCTTTTCGTGCTGCGCGGCGGAACGGACACCGTCGTGCTCTACGACCTGTCCACCGGGACAATGGGCCGGCTCGGTCCCTGGGCGAAAGGTCCGGGAAGATCCTCTTCGCCCTCCGACACGCCCTTCTGGGACACCGGCACAACCCCCTACAACACCATGCCCGGCGGAGGCGGACAAGAGTTCACCGTGGTGAACCTGGCTGCTCGATGAGCACCGGCTCGAAGGGCGCGCGCGGCCGCGCCGCCACCGCCGACAGGCGCTGCCGCGAGAGCTGGGGCCAGGCCTGCACGGCGCAGAACGGCGCGCACTGGTCCTGCTCGGCCCGCGTCCCCACGTGCACGCAGCACTGCGCGAGCCGTTCCTCGATCATGGTCGAGATGTCCATGAACGGCTTGATCGTGATCCGGACCACCCGCTCCCCCAGCATCCTGCGCAGCTTCTTCCGCCTGACGGTCAGGGCGAGCAGCGTGGAGATGCCCAGATCGCAGTTCTCGCTGATGGTCCGCCACAGGTCGCCGATCTGCGGGTGCGACAGTGACGACTGCTCCGACAGCAGGCCGAGCAGCGACTCCTGTACGGCCAGGCGCAGCTCGCGCGGCAGCTCGGTGTCGGCGATGCGGTTGGAGACCAGGCCCAGGTTCTGCTTGAGGCGGTCGTGGCCGATCAGCGCGGCGAGCGAGCGCCACCTTCTCGAGTCGTCGCGCAGGAGGTAGCCGACCGAGCAGCAATGGGGGTGGGAGCAGGGCAGGGCGGTCAGGTCGCGCCAGGTCACGAGGCCGTCGGTCTGCGGGCCGAGGCGCTTGAGCACGCCGGTGTGGGTGAGCCGGTCCATGGGGTCGATGGCGCCCGACCTGCCGGACCCGAACTGGGGCTGGATCGACACGCCTCCCACGTACGGCGTGTCGAGGGCGAGGCGTACGACGTCGCCGATCTCACCGTCGTTGACGCCCAGCGCGACGGTCATGACGAGGGTCGTGAAGATCTCCCGCTCGGACAGCCTGCTCACGGCCTGGGCCTTGATGCGCGTCAGGTCGCCGCCCCGGTGGTGCTTCGAGGACTCCGCCGACGGGCCGTCGTACTGGAGGTAGACCTCCACCCGCTCCTTGTGCTCGGTGAGCAGGTCGAGGAGGGAGTCGTCCCTGGCGACGAGGACGCCGTTGGTGTTGATCAGGATGCGGGTGACGGGACGCTGTTCGAGCTCGGTGAGGAGGGTCTTGAGCTCGGGGTGGAGCGTGGGCTCGCCGCCGCTCAGCATGAGGACGTCGAGCTTGCCGTTCTCCCTTTCGAGGCGCTGGTCGACGTTCGCGAGGATGTCCTGGACGGGGACGATGCCGGTCAGGTCGGGGGAGCTGTCGGCGAAGCAGGTGGGGCAGCGGAGGTTGCAGGCTTCGGCGATGTCCTCAAGGAGAATGCAGGTGTGCTGGGTCTGCATTTCGGGGAGGCCGTGGAGGTAGGCGGAAGGGATGGGGAGGAAGTTCCCGGAAACATCGGGTACGTGCTGCTTGGTCGGAGCGGTCCACTCTTCGAGATATTTCAGGATTTCTGGGTCTTCGTCATACAACGTCTTGATTAGGCCGTGTTCGCGGCAGCCGCGCTCCAGCCAGATCCTGCCGTCGCGTTCAGCCAGATAGCCGCTCAGCCGCTCGACCTTGTCGAGGTCCTGGCCGTGGCAGTGGGGGCAGAACGCGTTGACGTACCTGTGGATGCGGTCGCCCCGCGAACCCATGCCTGCACTCATGCCATGACCTTTCGCTCGAACAGGGGATCGTAGTAGCCGCGCCGCCAGCCGTACCCGAGCCTGAGGGCGAGCAGCAGCACGCTCGGGACGAGGAACCACTGGGGCCTGGTCAGGTCGAGCCAGACCGTCTCGTTCGCCCTGGTGAACTCGACGAGGAAGCGGAAGACGGCGTACGCGGCGACGTAGAGCGTGAACAGCTCGCCCGGCTGGGTGAGCCGCTTGCGCGCCCATTGGAGCGCGGCGAAGGCGGCGAGCTGGAAGATGATCTCGTAGATGAACGACGGGTGCATGGCCTGCCCGGTGAGACACCCGGGGCACTCGGGAGTGGTCGGGGGCGCGTGCACTCCCCATGGCAGCTCGGTCGGCCTGCCCGGCGCCTCGGTCAGATGGCATCCGATCCTGCCGACCGCCATGCCCAGCGCGACGGCCGGGGCGAACAGATCTCCCGTCCGCTCCTTGTAGCCGATGATCTTCTTGGCCAGCAGCACGCCCACGTACGCGCCGGTCAGGCCGCCGAGGATGCTGCGGGAGCCGTACAGCCAGAGGTCCTTGAGATCCAGCGTCTCCAGCCAGCCCGCCAGCCGCATCCCGATGGCTCCCCCGACCAGCGCGCCGGCGACGGCGGTCAGCGACTGCTCGTTGAGCGCGCCCCTCCGCCGCGCCTCCCGTACGAAGACGACCGAGGCCACGAGCACGCCCAGGCCGACGAATATCTCGTGGTAGGGCATGTCAGGTGTACAGGCCGGGGTTGAGGCCCGTGCAGAAGCCGGCGGTCACGATGGACCAGAGCGCCCATCCGATCATGAGGCCGAGGCCTATGCCTTTGGTCCACGGCTTGCGGACGAACTGCAGCCCCGCGCCGGCGCCCAGGCCGATGAGGGCGAGCAAGATCGCGCCGACCGCCAGGTATGGGGTGGTGGCGCTGTCGGATGTGCCGAACGCGGCGACGAAGACGAGCAGCCCGATGACGATGTTGAAAACGCTGTAGATGGCCACGCCGGCGAACGCCAACGCGACGAACACCCCCGTAGACGTACGCCCAGCCGCCGGCGCCCCCTGAGGATAGGGCGGCTGCCCATACGGGGGCTGACCGTATGGAGGCTGCCCGTGAGGCGGCTGACCGGGACCGCTCGGGTACGGAGGCGGCGGCCCGTACGGCGGTTGCCCGGATCCGTACCCCGGAGACGGGGGGACCCAACCGGCCTGCCCCTCGGATGACCCTTCCCCCGGAGGCGGGGTGGGCTCTCCGGGCTGCTCCGGGGGCGGTGGCGGTGGCGTGCTCACAACGCCCAGATTAAGCCTCTACATCCCTTCTCCCGAGTAGTAAATCGCCGCCTGCACCCGGCTCTTCAGCCCCAGCTTGTTCAGCACCCGGCTGACATGCGTCTTCGTCGTCGCCTCCGCCATGTCCAGCTCTCTGGCGATTTCGGCGTTCGACAGCCCTCGCCCGATGCAGGCCAGCACCTCCCGCTCCCGAGGCGTCAAACTCCCCGGGTCGGCCACCGGCTCTCTCCGCGGCGCCTGCCCGGCGAACGCCGCGATCAGCTTCCGCGTGACCCCCGGCGAGATCAGCCCATCCCCCCGCGCCACCAGCCGTACGGCCTCGACCAGCGATTCGGCATCGGTGTTCTTCAGCAGGAACCCGGCGGCCCCCGCCCGCAGCGCCCCGAAGACGTACTCGTCGAGATCGAACGTGGTCAGGATCAGCACATCGCTGACCCCCGCCAGCTCCCGCGTGGCCGAGATGCCGTCGAGCCGCGGCATCCGCACGTCCATCAGCACCACGTCCGGGCGCACCTCCCGGGCCATGGCCACGGCCTGCTCCCCGTCCGCCGCCTCGCCGACGACCTCGATGTCCTCGGCCCCGTCCAGAATCAGCACGATCCCCGCCCGGACCGCCGCGTGATCGTCGGCCACCAGCACCTTGATCGTCACCGCGCCTCGACCCCCGACTCCCTTTCCCGCGAACCAAGGCCCAGGACGGCCGCGTACGGCACCGGCTGCTCATCACCGGTGGGCAACTCGGCCGACACCCGCCACAGATCACCGTCCCCCGAGGCCCCGGCCTCGAAAGAACCACCGACCAACAAGACCCGCTCCCGCATCCCGATCAGCCCTGCCCCGGCCCCAGGCAGCCGCGCCCCGCGCCCGCCGACCGCGTTCTCGACACTCATCAGAACCCGCCCCGCCTCGTACGCGATGACGACCCGGACGGGCGGGTCCCCATGCTTGAGCGCGTTGGTGAGCGCCTCCTGCAGGATCCGGTATCCGGCGAGGTCAACGGGCGCGGGCAACTCCCGCGACTCCCCCTCGACCCGCAACTCGGCGATCAGCCCGGCCCGCGTGACCCGCTCCACCAACGTCTCCGCATCGGCCAGCCGAGGCCGCATGGCCTCAGCGGGGTCGTCACCCTCCTGCCGCAGCAGCCCGATCATCGTCCGCATCTCGGCCAGCCCCTTCACGCTGTTCTCCCGTACGGACTCCATGACCTTCCGCACGGTCGCCCGATCGAGATCCTTACGCGAAAGCGCGGCGGTGGACTGGATGGCGATGGCGCTGAAATGGTTCGCGATCATGTCGTGCAGCTCGCGCGCCATCCGCGTACGCTCCGCCGCGACGGCCGCCTGCCGGTCGAGCTCGGCCAAATGAGCCACCTGCTCGGCCCGCTCCCGCTCCGCCGCCGCCCGATCCCGATGCTCCCGCAACACCAGCGCCGTGGTGACGGGCGTCACCAGCACCAGCCCCGCCTGCACCCCCATGACAGCGAGCATCCGCCAGTCCGCGGCGAGGAACCCGGCCACGGCCCCGGCCGCGACTGCCAGCACGGCGGTGATCCCGAGCAGCCACCGAGCGAACCGAGCCGGCCCGTAAAGCGCCGCGGCATAGAGGTTGTCAGTGAAGATCAGCACCGTCGCCAGCGAAGGCCCCACGAACGCGTCGATCGTGATCGCGACGACCCCCAGCCCCAGCGAGGCGAGGGGCGCCCGCTCGCGCACCAGCACCCCGGCACAGGTGATCGCCAGCGGCACGCACAGCAGCCATACGGGCACGCCCCGCTGGAGCGCGGCCCCACCCGCGATGAGAACCACCCCCATCGCAAAGGCCACCCCGGCCCCCAACGCCTCCCGTTTCATGTCCTCATCTCACCACCCCACACGCCCTGTTCCCTCCTGCGCGGGACCCGCCTGTGGATACACCCTTCGATGTACCGCCACCCCCGGCCAACCAGCGAGATCACGGGCAAGATGGAGGGAGCGGGCCCCACGGTTGCCATATCTGGTTCGAGGTACTCCGCAGAACCCGCTATGCTTGCTTACGCAGCGAGCGGCCGTAGCTCAATGGATAGAGCATCTGACTACGGATCAGAAGGTTACGGGTTCGACTCCTGTCGGCCGCGCACAGTCGAAAGGCCCGCCACCAGGGACATCCTGGAGCGGGCCTTCGTGCTTGTCAGGACGATCTTCGCGGGGACGTGATCGACGGGCGTGCCCGTCCATGTCGTTGCGGGTCGCCTCGGTCATGCCGACCGCCGTCCCGAACCCGGGCCCGCCTCGGAGACGCCATCCCCGCGACCATGTCTCGACCGCTTCAGCAGCGTCTCGTCGGCCTCGGGCAGCCAGGAGTGCGGCGGCCGGTGCAGCCGGCGTTCCACGCCTCGGATCTCCGTCACGGCCTGGAGCAGCGCGTCCAGACCCGGATGCCGCAGGCCCTCAGGGAAGACGAGGTTCTCCAGGGCGAGCGGTACGGGATCGACCAGCGGCCGCACCACGGCGCCGGGGATCCCGCCGACCTTCGACGTGGCCAGCACGGGCTCTCGGTGCCGTTGCAGGTAGAGGCCCATCTCGTGGGATCCGACCGGCGGCGCGTGTGGCGTGGCCAGGGTGAGCCCGAAGTCCTCCGCCAGGCGCTCGCCCAGGTCGGTCCACTCGGTGGTCGCGGGGTTGCCCGCCATGGCGTCCAGCGGGAAATCGGCCAGCACGCCGAGTGGCACCTCCTCCAGCGCGGCCAGGGGATGGTCCTCGGACACCAGCACGGCGAGCGGGTCCAGCCGTACGGGCACCTGGGCCAGCCCCTTGCGCACGGAAGCGGGCAGTCCGGCGAACCGGCCGAACGACACGTCGAGACGCCCCTCACGCATGGCGGCGGCCCCGGAGGCCAGCCCGCCGTGGAAGCGGGCGAGGATCTCCACTCCCGGCGCCAGTTCCCTGGCCCTGACCAGCGGCCGCGGCGGCTCGTGCCCCTGCATGTTGACGTCCACGAGCAGCGGTCCCCGCGCGCTGGAGACTTCCGCGATCAGCTCGTCATGCAGCGCGAGCAGCCGCCTGGCCCCGGACAGCAGCCGCGCTCCCGCCGGGGTCAGCTCCACCCGTCGGGTGGACCTGGTGAACAGCGCCTGCCCGAGCTGCTCCTCCAGCCGCCGCACGTCACGGCTGAGCGCCTGCTGGGCCACGTACAGTCGGGCGGCGGCACGGCCGAAGTGCAGCTCCTCGGCGACGGTCACGAACACCCTGAGCAGCCGGGGATGCAGGTCCACGCGGCAACATTAACAACAGATCCGCGTTGATCCCGGCCTTTCCGGTGTTGGACCCGGCGTCGCGATCTCCGTCAGGCTGGATCCATGATCCCCATGAAAGAGCTGCTCAGCGGCATGCCCCTGTCGCCCGCCCAGATCGGCGTCCTCCTGAGCCTCGTCCACCCGCCGGGGCTGACGGCTCAGAACGTCACAAACGGGTGGCCCACGAAGAGGCCGAAGCACAGGAGGTCCAGCACGGGCACGACGTAGTGCCGCGGCAGCGGGTTTGACCTGTTGGCCGGCCCACTCCGGCAGGCAGGCTCAGGGCCGGTCTTGGCTGCCGGCGGCTCAGGCCGCCATCATCCGCCGCTGCCGCAGGGACCGCCGAAGACCCAATACGTTCGCCTGACCTGCGACAACGCCTTTGGATTGCATGCGGTGGCGGTAGTCGTCGCCACGGTTCGGCACAATTACCGATATGCGAGTCGGATTGCTCGGACCGTTCGAGGTCCGGAACCATGACGGGGCCGTAGTAGAGGTTCCCGGGATTCGGCTGCGCGCACTGCTGGCGGCGCTCGCCCTCGAACCCGGCCGGATCGTCACACGGGCGAGGCTGGTGGACTGGATCTGGGGGGAAGAGCCGCCCGCGGACGAAGTGAACGCCTTGCAGGCGCTGGTGTCCAGGCTGCGCAGGGTGTTGCCGGCCGGTGTGATCGAGGCGGATTCCGGCGGGTACCGGCTGGCCCTGGCTGCTGATGCCGTGGACGTGTCCCGGTTCGAGCAGTTGGTCGGTCAGGCCCGTGCCGCCGAGCCTGCGGCGCGGGCGGATCTGCTGCGCCCGGCCTTGGCATTGTGGCGTGGTACGGCCATGGCGGACATCGCGCTGCAAGGCAGCGACGCGTTCGACTCCGCGGTCGCGCGTCTGAACGAGCTCTACGTCGCCGCGCTCGGGGATCGGGTGGATGCCGACATCCGCCTCGGCCACGGCTCGGAGTTGGTCTCCGAGCTGACCGACCTGGTTGCCACGTACCCGCTGCGGGAGGGGTTCGTGGCGGCCTTGATGCGAGCGCTCGCCGAGGCGGGACGTGAGAACGAGGCGTTGACCCTGTACCAGCGGACGCGCGAGCGGCTCGCCGAGGAGCTGGGCGCCGATCCGTCGGCCGAGCTCTCCGCGCTGCACACCGCGTTGCTCCGTGGCGAGCTGGGCCGGCGGACGGAGAACCACAGGACGAACCTGCGCGCCGAGCTGACGAGCTTCGTCGACAAGGATGACGACATCTCCGCGGTCGCCGAACTGGCCGTCAAGCACCGGCTGGTCACCTTGACGGGGGCGGGCGGCTCGGGCAAGACCAGGCTGGCCACGGAGACCGCGCGAACGATGCTCGCCGAGCTGCCGGACGGGGCGTGGCTGGTCGAACTGGCCTCGGTGGGGGCAGGCGGTGAGCTGGCGCAGGCCGTTCTCACCGCGATCGGCCTGCGTGACCAGGCATTGCTCGGCGGCGCGCGGGCCGGGGACCCGATGGATCGGCTCATCACCGCGGTCCGGGAGCGCACGATCCTGCTGATCCTGGACAACTGCGAGCACGTGATCGAGGCGGCCGCGGCCTTCGCGGATCGGCTCCTGGGAGAGTGCCGCAGGCTGCGGATCCTGGCCACGAGCAGGGAACCGCTCGGTATCTTCGGGGAAGTGCTGTGGGGGGTCGAGCCACTCGCGCTGCCCGCCGAGGGAGCCGACCCCTCCGAGGTCGCGTCCTCGTCCGCGGTGCGGCTGCTGCGGGACCGCGCGGGTCTGGTGCGCAAGGACGTCGGCTCCGACGCGCACACCTTGGCGACCATGGCGCGGATCTGCCGGGCGCTCGACGGGATGCCGCTGGCGATCGAGCTGGCCGCGGCACGGCTGCGCACCATGTCCGTCGATCAGCTGGCACGCGGGCTCGACGACCGTTTTCGTCTGTTGACCGGCGGCAGCCGTACGGCGCTTTCCCGGCACAAGACGCTGCGCGCGGTCGTGGACTACAGCTGGGACCTGTTGACCGAGGCCGAACGTGGCGTGCTGCGGCGACTGTCGGTGTTCTCCGGCGGGGCGAGCCTGGAGGCGGCCGAACGGGTGTGCGGGGGCGAGGCGTCCGCCGGGGAGCAGGTGTTCGACGTGCTCACCGCGTTGATGGAGAAGTCGCTGCTGCTCGCCGACGGCGAGGACACGCCGCGCTACCGGATGCTCAACACCATCAGGGAGTACGCGGCGCACCGGCTCGCCGAAGCCGGGGAGACCGAGCAGGCGCGCCGGGCGCACCTTGCGTACTTCACCGAGCTGACCGAGACGGCCGATCAGCACCTGCGCCGGGCCGAGCAACTGGAATGGCTGTCCACGCTCGAGCCCGAGCACGACAACATCAGCGCGGCCCTGCGCGGAGCGATCGCCGAGGGATGGGCCAAGGAGGCGACGCGGCTGGTCGGGGCCGCGGGCTGGTACTACTTCAGCAGGCACCGGGTCGAGGGCGCCGAGTTGAGCATCGCGGCGGTCTCGCTGCCCGGTGAGGTGTCCGATGAGGTGCGGGCGTTGGCGTGCCTGATCGTGACCATCTTCGTGAGCTCCGGGGTCGGCGGCGATCAGTACAAGGCGCAGGAGTGGATCCAGGAGGCGTACCGGTTGTCCCAGCGCAGCGGGTATCACCACCCGCTGCTCGGGTTCGTCGGGCTGCTGGAGCGGATTCTGGAGGGTCCGACGGACTTCCTGCCCGCGTTGGAGCCGCTCATCACCGACGATGATCCATGGGTGCGCGCGCAGGCCAGGCTCACGCGTGGCCGGTTCCGGCTCACGCTCGGCGGCGACGAGACCGACGTGGACGTGGACGCCAAGATCGCCCTTGCCGAGTTCCGCACGCTGGGTGACCGGTGGGGGATCTCGTTGGCGCTGACCTTCCTGGCCGAACGGCTCGCCATGCGCGGCGAGTTCACGCGCGCGTGTGAGCACTACGAAGAGGCGGCCGTGGCGATGACCGAGATAGGCGCGACCGAGGACGTGATCGGCCTGCGGGCACGGCAGGCTCAGCTGTACTGGCTGCTCGGCGATGAGCGATCCAGCACGTCCGCCATGGCAGAAGCGCAGCGGTGCGCGGGCGGGATCGCGTGGCCGGACGCGCTTGCCGAGCTGGCGCTGTCGAAGGCGGTGCTGGCGCGCTGGCGCGGCGAGCCGGAACAGGCACGCGAGCACCTGGCCACGGTGCGGGCGGTGCTGGGCGACTCGGACAGGGTCGGCTCCATCCTTGCCAAGACCATGGACCTGTACGGCTACCTCACCGAGGATCTCGAGACGGCCCGCGCGCATCGGACCGACGCGTTCCGCAAGACTGTGGAGCATGCGTATCTCCCGGCGGTCGCCGAGGTGTTGATCGGGATCGCGGATCTCGCGCTGCGCCAGGGACAGTACGAGCAGGCCGCGCGACTGCTCGGGGCGAGCGACAGCGTGCGCGGTACGCCGGATCGTTCGTTGCCGGACGCTGCCAGGATCGCCGCGGACACGCGGAATCGCCTCGGCGAAACCCTGTTCACCGAGGCGACCCATGACGGTGCGCGGAGGGACTGGCGCGAGCTGGCCGAGATCACGCTCGCTTCGTGAACGACGCGCGCGCCCAGAAGTAGCCGATCAACATGATCCCCACGCACCAGGCGATCGCCGTGATGGCCGAGCCCGTCGACGGCGCGCCGGTCAGCAGCCCGCGCAGGGTTTCGATGATCGAGGTGAACGGCTGGTACTCGGCGAATTGCCGTGCCCCCGGCCCCATCTTGTCGGCCGGCACGAATGCGCTGCTCAAGAAGGGAAGGATCATCAGTGGGACGCCGGCGAGGCCCGCGCTTTCCGGCGACTTCGCGGCGAGACCGCACGCGACGGTCAACCAGCCGATCGCCAGTACCGTCAGCACGACGATGCCGATCACGCCGAGCCACTGCGAGAAACTCGCCGACGGCCGGAATCCCATCAGCAACGCGACCCCGGTGACCAGCGCGATGGCCAACAGGCTCCGTAGCATGGTCCCGATCACGTGCGCGTTCAGCACCGCGGCCCGGGACACGCTCATCACACGGAGCCGGTTGATGAATCCGCTCGTCATATCGGAACTCACCGCGATCGCGGTGGGGCTGATGCCGTAGCAGATGGTCGTCAGGATCAACCCCGGCGTCGCGTAATCGGCATAGTTGACGCCGACGCTGAACCCGTCGCCGAGCACGTAGACCATCAGGAACATCAGAACGATCGGCATGACGATGCCGTTGAACAGCGTCAGGGGATTTCTGATCGTGTGGCGGAAGTTGCGCCGCAGCATGGTCGCGGAATCCGAGATGACGTTCATCGTGCGCTGGCCTCCTTGTTCCCGTGACCGGTGAGGGCGAGGAAGACGTCGTCCAGGTCCGGGGTATGCACCGACAATTCCTCGACTTCTATGGAATGCGCGTCGAGCCGATCGAGCAGCGCGCGCAATGACCTCACCCCGCCGTCGCCGGGTACCCGCAAGGTCAGCTCTTCGTCGTCCCTTGTGGACGCGTGCAGGACCTGCGCCGCGGCGTCGAGCGCGTGCCGGCCGGTGAACCGCAGCCGGACATGGCTGCCGGGCACCTGGCGCTTGAGCTCGTCGGCGGTGCCCTCGGCGACCAGCCGACCCTTGTCGAGTACGGCGATACGGTCGGCGAGCTGATCGGCCTCCTCGAGGTACTGGGTGGTGAGGAAGATGGTCGTGCCGTCGGCGACCAGTTCCTGGATGATCTCCCACATGGTGCGGCGGCTGCGCGGATCGAGTCCCGTCGTGGGCTCGTCCAGGAAGATGATCTGCGGGTTGCCGACCAGCGTCATGGCGAGGTCCAGCTTGCGGCGCATGCCGCCGGAGTAGGACGCCGCCGGCTTGCTCGCCGCTTCGACCAGGTCGAACCGGTCGAGCAGCCGGCCGGCGATTCGTTTTCCCTTGGGCAGGTGCAGGAGGTCCGCCATCAGCAGCAGGTTCTCCTCGCCGGTGAGCAGGTCGTCCACCGAGGCGAACTGCCCGGTGACCCCGATCGCCGCCCGCACCGCCTTGGTCTCCGTGACCACGTCGTGCCCGGCGACGACCACCTTGCCGGCGTCGGGGGTCAGCAGCGTGGTCAGCACGTTCACCGTCGTGGTCTTCCCGGCACCGTTGGGTCCGAGCAGGGCGAAGATCGTGCCGCTGCGGACATTCAGGTCGACGCCGTCGAGCACGACCTTGTCTTTGTACGCCTTTCGCAGCCCCGAGGCCGTAATGGCTGAACCGTTCATGGCATTTACCATCGCCGACCGGCCTGATACCGGGCCGTTGCTGTGCTGACGCGGCCACTGACACGAACACCGCGCCTACCGCTCAGTAGTCCGACCAGGCCACCCTCCGTCTCCATGCCCAGTTCGTACGACGCGTTCGCCCACCCGTGGCGGCCGAAAAACCGTTGCGGGCGAGGGCCGCGACGCGGAACGCTTCCGGCGTGGATATGCACGCCAACCAGCTGACGGTGTCACCGGAGACAGTACGCGCCTTGGTGGATGAGCAGTTCCCCGAGTGGCGGAGCCTGCCGATCACCGGCATCGCGGCCCACGGGACGGTCAACGCCATCTTTCGCATCGGCGACCGCTTCGCGGCTCGGTTCCCTCTGCAGGACGGGCACGTCGACGCGATTCGAGGCTGGCTGGAGTCCGAAGCGGAAGCCGCCCGGGAGCTGGCAGGTCGCACGCGGTTTCCCACGCCCGAGCCCGTCGCGCTCGGTGAGCCCGGCGCGGGATACCCCCTCCCGTGGTCGGTGCAGACCTGGCTGCCCGGCGACGTGGCCACCCATGAGGACCCGGGCGAATCGGTCGCGTTCGCCCACGACCTGGCCGATCTCATCAATGACCTGCGCGCGATCGACACGCGTGGCCGCACGTTCGCCGGCCAGGGCCGGGGAGGCGACCTTCAAGCCCATGACGGCTGGATGGAGACCTGTTTCGAGCAGAGCGAACAACTCCTCGACGTCCCCCGGCTTCGCCGGCTGTGGCAGGACCTTCGGAGCCTGCCGCGCAAGGACGCCGACGTGATGACCCACAGTGATCTCATTCCGGGCAACGTGCTCGTGTCCGCCGGTCGGCTGGCCGGGGTGCTCGACGTCGGCGGCTTCGGACCGGCCGACCCCGCTCTGGACCTTGTGAGTGCCTGGCATCTGCTCGAGGCCGGGCCGCGGCAGGTGCTCCGCCTGGGCCTCGGGTGCGACGACCTGGAATGGGAGCGAGGCAAAGCATGGGCCTTCCAGCAGGCGATGGGCGTCGTCTGGTACTACCTCAAGACCAACCCGCCCATGAGCCGGATGGGCCGACGCACTCTGGACCGCATCCTGAGCTCCGGATCCCGCTGGCCGTCGCCATGAAACTTTCACCCGACCTCGGCGGTCCGAAATCCAGGAATGCTCCTTTCATACCTGGCCACACCCCCGTTTCTGCTGGGTGACCGAAAACGCCGGAAAAGCCCACTGATACGAAACAACCCCGCCGACGAATATCGCACTGCGCGTTCCAGAAGAGACGGACGTCACGGGGAGAATTCGACATGGGGGACCTCTTCGGCATGCTCAAACGCAGGGCCGACGACAACGCGAGGAGAGTGGTGGACGCCTGCGCCGGCGAGATCGCCGGTTTCCAGGCGATCGAGTCCGGATCGCGGGCGTCGATGATGGAGTTCGCGGTCGTCGTACGGCGTCGGACGGCCGAACTGGCCGCCTCCGGCGAGCCGCTGCTGGAAAGCGACCTGGCCTTCATCGAGTCGGTCGGCGAGCAGCGCGGCGGCGCAGGCGGTCTACACCCGCGGCTACTTCCGGGGGTACGAGCGGTTCCTGCCGACGGCCTCGCGCGTCCATCTGCTGGCCACCATGGTGCTGCACGACGACCCGATGGCCGGCGAGCTGGCCGGGAGCCTCGGAGTGCCGGTGACCGAGCACTATCTGGTCACGGTGGTGCGGGTGGCCACGGAGCCGCCGGAGCAGTGCCGGGAGGAGGTCGTGGGCACCCTGTTGCAGCGGCACCGCATGCCGTTCGGGTGGCAGGAACCGGACGAGTTCGTGGCGCTGGTGCCGTACCACGGGACGCGGCCGGAGCACCGGGCGGCGGCCGAGGGCTCCGGGCTGGCGCTGGCACGGGCGGTCGCCGAGGTCGTGGGGCGGCCGTGCTCGGTCGGCACCGCCCACGGGCGGCGCCGCGCGCTGGTCCCGGCGGCCGCGCTGGCGCGGAAGGTCAGCCGGGTGGCGCCGATCGAGCGGGTGCCGCGCCGGCCGTACGGGGTGGCCGACGTGTTCGCGGAGCTGGGGGCGGTGGAGACGCCGCAGGTGGACCAGTGGCTGCGGGAGACGGCGCGGCGGCTCGGCGACGGGCCCGACCTGGTGCCCACGCTGGACGCCTACTACCGCAACGACATGAACCGGCTGCGTACGGCCGAGTCGCTGCACATCCATCCACGCACGCTCGACTATCGGCTGCGGCGGGTGCGGGAGCTGGTCGGGATCGAGCCGGGCTCGACGCACGGCGTCCGGGTGCTGAGCACCACCGTCACCCGGCTGCTGGCCGGCGCGTGGAACGAGCACGGCTTTATCTGACCGCCATTTTGACATTAGTGATAACCGCCGGCCCGGCGCCATGGCGGAGGTTCTCCCGAAGTGACGATGACCGGCGCTCCTGGCTTGGCGAAAGTATCACTGGTAAGGCTCGGCCGGGCCGAAAGGGAAATCCAGCGAAAGGTTCGATCACATGGCAGTACATGCGAGAAGAACGCTCGTCGGCGTGCTGGCCGCGATCACGGCGCTGCTGTTCTCTGTCGCGCTTCACACGGGTTCGGCCGCCGCGGCGCCCGAACGCGGGTTCACCGACCAGTCGACCACGACGCTCAAGGACGCCCAGGGCAAGGACGGCGGGGCCGCGCTGACCGCCACCTACTCGTGCTCCCGGAGCGTCCCGATCCCGGCGTACTACATCGACATCGACTGCTCGGTGTTCACCGGGGCGATCAGGATCCTGGTGACCTGCTCCGACGGTTACCAGTTCGCCAGCCCGATCATCTTCGCCGGGAACCGGTTCACCGGACGCGGCACCTGCGGGCCGCCGTGGACCGTACGCTCCGCCAACGCCGAAACGGTGTTCTGACCGGTCCATCCGCTCCCCGAGCCACCCGGGACCACCGGGTGGCTCTCTCATACGTAAAAGCTGAAGTGCCGGGCGCTCGATGGTCGGAGTCGCTCAGGCCACCAGGTGCTGCTCGGCCAGTTCGGTGAGCGTCACGGTGCACAGGCCGCCGCGCTCCGCCTTGACGTCGGTCACCTTGAGCTGGGTGCCCGGCGCCAGGATGAACTCCTCCTCGCCGGTGAACGCGGAGAAGCCGCGGATGCCGACGGCCCGGGCGGGGTGCACCTCGAAGAGGGTGCGCTTGCCGCGGCGGCCGAGGAACGCCTGGGCCACGCCGAGTTCCGACGTGCACGAGGACACGCCCCACCACGTCACGGTCCGGCCGAGCGGGTACTGCGCCCGCAGGTCCAGCGACACCCCGCGCCACAGCGGTTCCTTGCGGGCCGGGAGGCGCGACACGGCCGAGAACAGGAGCCGCAGGTAAGGGAGGTACGGAACGATGCGGGTCCGGTCCGGATTGCGCAGGGTGGCGTTGATCTGCCGGTAGAACGCCGACTCGCAGGTGTAGAGGTAGAGGGCCGCGATCTCGTCGGCCGACAGGCCGTCCACAGCACCGGCCGACTGCTTCTCGCCGAACCGGTACGACTGCTCCGTGTGCCAGTCCAGCCCCGACAGCAGCTTGACCACCGGGGAGACGGCCTCGCGGAAGTCCATGAGCGGGGTGTCGAACACGCCGGTGATCGCCGGCAGCTCCAGGCCCTCGTCCTTGACGCTGGCGAGCCGTTCCAGATAGAGCTTGTGCAGCTCCATCGTGGAGGCGATGAACGCCCCCATCCGGTCGGCGGTGTCCGCGTTCGCCCCGCCGCCGCCCTGCGCGGCGAGCTTGTTCCACCCCTTGCTGGGCAGCCAGTCGATCTCGTCGGCGCCGAGCGCCGCGAGTGCCGCGTTCACGTCGGCGAAGTGGTTACCGTCGCAGAAGATGTCGCCCTGTGCCGCGGGGTTGGGGTGGTCGATGTGCCGGACCTCGACCTCGGGGTACTTCTTCTGGAGCCGGAGTACGACCTCCTTCAGGCTGCGCGCGTGCGCCCCCCACCACGCGAACACCACGCCCCGGTCCGCCTCGTCGGCGTTCTGCTTGGCCCTGAGAATCTCCTCGACGAGCTTCTCGACGACCGGCCGCCAGAACGCGGTGTGCTGGTCGGTCCCCATGGCCCCGTCGCCGCTGGCGGTGAGCGCCGCGTTCAGCAGCAGCACGCCCTGCGTGAGCATCGCCTGGAACCACTCGGGCGGCTGCACGGTGTCATGCTGCTTCAGCAGCGCGCGGATGTTGGCGATCGGCGTCTTCTTGGGGATCCCGTGCTTCCACATCGCCGCCGCCTTGATGATGCAGCGGATGGTGATGACCTTGCCGAACTGGCTGTCGGCCCAGTCGTGGAAGGTGTTGTCGAACATCGCGATGCCGGTGGCGCTCTCGGCCCGCGGGTACGGGTTCTGGCCGAAGACGACGACCTTCCACTTGTGCGGCGGGTTGGGCTTGAGCGCCTGGAAGGTGAGTTCGCGGACGGGTACGACCTGGGGGCTGCGGTTCGGGCCGATGAAGGTGGCGGCGGCCGGTTGTGCCTCGATGACCGGCTTCAAGAGCGGTAGCCACGGCTCGCCACCGCCCTTGAAGAGGTCGGCCAAGGCCAGCGCGTCATCCGGTCCGGGCGACGTGGGGTTGGCGTCAGGTGACGTGGGGGTGTCGGCGTCGCGCATCAATGGGCTCCCGGGTCGGCGAGGCGTGCCGGTGGCGGCACAGGGGACTGAGGTGGAGGCATTGTGCCGCGTGAAGATCCCGAATGTGATGCGTTCGCATACGCGGAGATCATTCACACATCTCAGGCAAGATCCGGTTTTGTCGTTGTGGAGCTGTATGTTCGTGTCCGCTGGAAACGTCCCTCCCCCTCGCCTGGAGTGAGCCATGACCGTCGATCCCGTGCAGCCGCCGCTCAAGGTGGTCCTGGTGGACGTCAACGCGAAGGTGGTGCAAGAGTGGCTGGCCGCGTTCGCCGACACCCCTGAGGTCGAGATCCACAAGGGCTCGATCGTCTCGGAGCTGGCCGACGCCTGGGTCAGCCCGACCAACTCCCGCGGGCGGATGGACGGCGGAGTGGACGCGGTCATCAAGCGGCATCTCGGGGCCGGGATCCAGCTACGCGTCCAGCGGGCGATCCGCGACCGGTTCGACGGGTCGCTGCCGGTGGGCAGTGCCGTGTGCGTGCCGTCCGGGGCGACCAACCCGAAATTCCTGATCTCGACGCCGACGATGGTGCAGTCGGCGCAGGACGTGAGCGAGACGCTGAACGTGGCCATGGCGTGCGCCGCCGCGTTCCAGGCCATCCACATGCAGAACGAGAAGGAGCCGGGCAGCATCACGTCGGTCGCGCTGGTCGGCATGGGCGCGGCGACGGGCCAGGTGCCGCCGAAGGTGTGCGCCAACCTGATGTGGACCGGCTACACGCTGTTCAACGACTACCGCTTCGAGGACTACGACGACCTGCGCAGGACGATCCGCGAGCAGCTCGACGACATCGACAGCCGCCCCGAGGAGCGGGTCCGGATCAAGCCGCCCACCGACAGCCCCCGCGGCTGACGCCGCGGCGAGGTCACTCCCAGACCGCGGACTCCGGGTCGACGCCGTGCGCCTTCGCGTTCGCGAAGATCACGTCGCGCAGCCAGGCGGCCAGGCCCGGCGCGACCGCGTCGAAGTGCTCCGCGAACCCGGGATCGGCGGCGTACATCCGCCCTATGCACGCCTGCATCGAGTGCGTGCAGTCGAAGTACGTCGAGATCAGCGCGCGGTGGCGCTCGGCCAGGGCGTCGGCGTCGTCGGAGCCGGGCACGACGCCGGCGCGCATCGCGGCGGCGAGGTCGGCGTTCAGAGCTTCGGTCGTGGCCGCGATGCCCCTCCAGTCCTCCGGTGTCATCGCGGCGGCCCGCTCGGCGTACTGCGCCCACTGCACGGTGTCACCCCAGCGGTCCTCCGCCTCCTCGACCCAGGCGGGCTGCCAGTCGTCGCCGAAGATCTCCACCTGCTGCTCCGGGGTCAACCGGATCCCCTTCTTCGACGCCTCCAGCATGCGGTCGACCGCGCTGACCATCTTCTGCAGCCGGGTGATGCGCTCCACGAGCTCTGACCGCTGCCGGCGCAGGTGGTCGCGCGCGTCGGCGTCCGGATCGTCGAGGACCCGGCCGATCTCGGCGAGCGGGAATCCCAGCTCCCGGTAGACGAGGACTCTGTGGATCCGGGCGACGTCGTCGTCGGAGTAAACCCGGTATCCGGCCCAGGTGCGCCCGCTCGGGCGTACGAGGCCGATCGTGTCCCAGTGGTGCAGCGTCTTCACGCTGACCCCGACGAGCGCGGCCGCCCGGCCAACGGTGAGGATGGCCATCAGCTCAGTATCGCTCACCCCGCCTGGGCCTCGACGCGCGCCGGCGCCGGATCAGGGCCGGCGCCGCGCCGCGGGCAGGAGCGCCGGGCTGACCCATCCGTTGTCGGCGGGGTTGATGGTCACCCCGGGCGCCACGATCTCGTCGATGCGGTCCAGCACGTCGTCGGGCAGCTCGATGTCGGCGGCCGGCAACTGGGACTCGAGGTGCTCCATCGTCCGGGGACCGATGATCGCCGAGGTGATGGCCGGATGGCGCAGGACGAACGCGATCGCCAGCTCCACCAGCGTCATCCCCGCCTTGTCGGCCAGCTCGGCGAGCTGTTCGGCGGCCTGCAGCTTGCGCTGGTTCTCCGGCAGCGACAGGTCGAACCGGTTGGCCAGGCGCCGGCGAGCCGCGGAGAACGGCGCCTCCGCCTCCGCGCCGGCGCGGTAGCGGCCGGTCAGCCAGCCGCCGGCCAGCGGGCTGTACGAAAGCACGCCCATGCCGTAGCGCGCGAGCGTCGGCAGCGTGTCGGCCTCGATCCCGCGGGTCAGGATCGAGTACGGCGGCTGCTCGCACACGAACCGCTCCCGGCCGCGCTCGCGTGCGGTCCACTGGGCCTCCACGATCGCCGAGACCGGCCAGGTCGAGTGGCCGACGTAGCGGACCTTGCCGGCCCGGACCAGGTCGGTGAGCGCCCCGAGGGTCTCGTCGATGTCCGTCTCGGTGTCGTAGCGGTGGATCTGGTACAGGTCGATCCAGTCGGTGCCCAGCCGCCGCAGCGAGTTCTCGACCTCGCGGACGATCCAGCGGCGGGAGTTGCCGCGCTGGTTGGGGTCCTCCCCCATGGGCATGTGGGCCTTGCTCGCGAGCACGACGTCGTCGCGCCGGCCGCCGGCGAGGGCCTTGCCCACGATGATCTCGGACTCGCCGTCGGAGTAGATGTCGGCGGTGTCGATGAAGTTGATCCCGGCATCCAGGGCACGGTGGATGATCCGGATGCTCTCGTCGTGATCCTTGGTGCCCCAGTCGCCGAACATCATGGCCCCGAGGCACAGCTTGCTGACCGAGACGCCGGTGCGTCCCAGACGTCGGTACTGCATGAATGGCTCCTTTCCGGTCGTCGACACTCACTGTGCCGTCGCCGGACGCCGCATGGGAGGGCGAGCTGTTCCGGGGTGTGGCAGGGCCCCCATTACGTCACATGCTGCAGGTAGGTGAGGACCGCCATCACCCGGCGGTTGTGGTCGTCGTCCGGCGGGAGGCCCAGCTTGGCGAAGATGTTGTTCGTGTGCTTGCCGACCGCCTTGTCCGTGACCTGGAAACGGGCCGCGATCGCGAGGTTGGACAGGCCCTCCGCCATCAGGGCCAGCACCTCCCGTTCCCGCGGTGTGAGGCCGCCCAGCGGCTCGTCCCGGCTGCGGCGGGTCAGCAGTTGCGAGACCACCTCGGGGTCCATGACGGTGCCGCCCGCGGCGACCTGGCGTACCGCGTCCACGAACCGGTCGACGTCGCCGACCCGGTCCTTGAGCAGGTAGCCCACGCCGCCGGACCGGTCGGAGAGCAGCTCGCGGGCGTACAGCTGCTCCACGTACTGGGAGAGGATCAGCACCGGCAGCCCCGGCACCAGGCGGCGGGCCTCCAGCGCGGTGCGCAGCCCCTCGTCGGAGTAGCCGGGCGGCAGCCGTACGTCGACCACGGCCACGTCCGGGCGGCCGCCGGTCAGCGCGTCCAGCAGCATCGGGCCGTTGTCGACCGCCGCGGCCACCTCGAAGCCGTTCGCCGTGAGCAGGCGGATCAGGCCGTCGCGGAGGAGGGCGAGGTCTTCGGCTATGACAACGCGCACGGGAGCTCCATGGTGAGTTCGGTCGGGCCGCCGGACGGGCTGCGCAGGACGAGCCGGCCGTCGAAGGCGGACAGGCGTCTGTCGATGCCGCGCAGGCCGGTGCCGGCGGCCCGGTCGGCCCCGCCGCGCCCGTCGTCGCGTACCGCCACCCGGAGCAGGCCGCCCGTGTGGGACACCCGCAGCCACGCGCGGGACGCGCCGCTGTGCTTGGCTACGTTGGTCAGCGCCTCGGCGGTGGCGAAGTAGACCGCGGACTCGACCGGCGCGTCCAGGCGGCCCGGCAGGTCGATCTCGACCTCGACCGGCACCGGGCACAGCAGCGCGGCGGCCTCGACCGCGCCGGCCAGGCCGCGGTCGGCCAGCACCGGAGGGTGGACGCCGCGCACCAGGTCGCGCAGGTCGGTCAGGGCCTGGCCGGCGACCTCCCTGGCCTCGTCGATCATCATCCGGACCTGGGCCGGATCGCGGAGGTCGCGGGCCAGCCCCAGGTTCATCCGGATCGCGATCAGCTTGGCCTGCGCGCCGTCGTGCAGGTCGCGTTCGATCCGGCGCAGCTCGGCCGCCTGCGCGTCGACCACCACGGCCCGCGACTCGGTCAGCTGCCTGATCCGCGCCGTCGCCGTCGCCTCCGGGAGGAGCAGCAGCGCCGACAGCCGCGCCTGTCCGGTGACGAGCAGGGGCAGGGCCATCAGGATGACTGCCGCGATGGCCGCGATGGAGACGCTGAGGGAGAACGTGTTCAGCCTGCTCGTCTCGATCCCGCGTACCCGGAAGAACATGTAGTCGAAGGCGGCGAGCAGCCCCCAGAAGACGAGTGGGGGGATCGGCCACGTGGCGGCGTGCACGCCCAGCCAGGCCAGCTCCTGCCAGGTTCCGCCCTCGTGCGGAGCGGGCCGCGGACCCGGGTCGAGCACGCGTACCGCCCAGGCCCGCTGCACCCCGGCCAGGGAACGGACGAGCGCGAGCACGCGGACCCGCAGCGGCACGCCGAGCCCGGCCACCGGGACCAGCACGACGCTCACCAGCAGCATGGCGATCAGCGCCAGCGCGGCCACGCCCGTGGCGGCGTTCAGCAGCAGCCCGCCACCGGCGGCGAACGCTCGGCGGATCCCGGTCACGCCTGCAGTCTGCCCGACGCGCGGCGCGCAGGCGGTAGGCCCAGACCTACCTCCGTGGTGGGCGCACCCCCATCGAGATCCGCCCGCCGGACCGGCAGGCTGGCGGCCCACAGCCGGACGACCGGGGGGAGACCATGATCGAAGTGAGCGGACTGACTATGAGATACGGGGACAAGGTCGCCGTCGACGACCTGACGTTCACCGTGAAACCGGGGCTGGTGACCGGCTTCCTCGGCCCGAACGGCGCGGGCAAGTCCACCACCATGCGCGCCGTCCTCGGCCTGGAGGTCCCCACCGCCGGCAAGGCGCTGGTGAACGGCCACCCGTACGCGTCGCTGCGCCGGCCCATGCACTCGATGGGGGCGCTGCTCGACGCCGGGGCGGTGCACGGGGGCCGCAGCGCGTACGCGCACCTCGCCTGCCTGGCCCGCAGCAACGGCATCGGCCGCCGCCGGGTGAGCGCCGTCCTCGACCAGGTCGGCCTGAACGCCGTCGCCGGCAAGCGGATCAGCGGCTTCTCGCTCGGCATGCGGCAGCGCCTGGGCATCGGCACGGCGCTCCTCGGGGACCCGGGGGTGCTGATGCTCGACGAGCCGCTGAACGGGCTGGACCCGGAGGGCATCCGCTGGCTCCGCGACCTGCTGCGCTCCCTGGCGGCCGAGGGCCGCACCGTGCTGCTGTCCAGCCACCTGATGAACGAGATGGCGCTCACCGCCGACCACGTCGTCGTCATCGGGCGGGGACGGCTGATCGCCGACACCGACATGGAGGCCCTGGCCGGGCACTTCCAGCGCGACGTGCTGGTGCGTACGCCGCACCCGGAGCGGCTCGCCGGCGTCCTGCGCGCGCACGGGGCGGCGGTGACCTTCGAGGACGACGGCGCCCTGTCGGTGCGGGACCTGGACGCGGCCCGGATCGGCGTGCTCGCGCTCTCCGAGGGGATCGCGCTCGCCGAGCTGACGCCGCGTGGCGCGTCCCTGGAGGAGGCGTTCGTGCGGCTCACCGAGGACAGTGCCGAGTACAAGGCGGGCGGCCGATGATCGACGTGATCGCTTCGGAGTGGCAGAAGCTCCGGTCGCTCCGCTCGAACCTCTACCTGCTGGCCTGCTCGGTGGCGGCCGTCCTGGCCTGCGCCGGGGTGGCGTTCATGATCGGGCGCGGGTTCGACAACCTGTCGCTCCACGAGCGGATGGGCTTCACCGGCAATGGGGACGGCCTCGGCAACGGGATGGCGGTCGCCTACTTCGTGTTCGCGACGCTGGGCGCGCTCGCGATCACCTCGGAGTACAGCACCGGGATGATCCAGACGAGCCTGGTGGCCGTGCCGCGCCGCCAGGCGCTGCTGCTCGCCAAGGTCCCGGGGCTGGCCGCGGTCGCGCTGGTGGCGGGGCAGGTCCTGGCGTTCGGCATGCACGCGGCGGCCATGGCGGTGCTCGGCGACCGGGCCGGGCAGCTGCTCCGCGACGGGCAGACGCTGGGCACGTCGCTGTCGGAGCCGGGCGTGCTCGCCTCGGTGGTGCTCGCCGGGCTGTCGATGGCCGCGGTCGCGCTGATCGGGCTCGGGGTCGGGGCCGCCGTCCGTTCCACCCCCGGCGCCCTGGTCGCGCTGATCGTGATCATCGTGGTCCTGCCGGTGGTGGCGAAGACGCTGCCCATGCCGCTGCGCGCCCAGGCCGGCTCGTTCATGATCGAGAATCTGCCGCTCCAGATCGCGGGGGTCGGCGGCGGGATCCTGCCGCCTGCCGCGGCGGCGGGGCTGCTGGTCGCGTACGTGGTCGCCGCGCTGACGGCGGGCGCGGTGACGATCGCGTTGAAGGGGCGCCGGATCAAGGTGCTGGCGGTGGGAACGGCCGCCGCCGTCCTGGTGTCGGCGGTTCCCACAGCCGCGGCCGGTTCGCCGGGCTCCGGCCCGTCGTCGCTGGCCTGGGCGGCCTGTAAGGACGTCTCCAAGGACATGCGGTGTGCCTCGATCGAGGTGCCGGTGGACTGGGCCAGGCCGTCCGGGCGGAAGATCCGGCTGACCGTCGGCATGCTGCCCGCGACCGGCGCCGAACGCCAGATCGGCACGGTGTTCGCGATCCCCGGCGGGCCGGGCGGCTCGGGCGTCAAGGACCTGAGCGCTGCCGCGGGCAGCTTCGCCGAGCTGCGGAACCGTTTCGACGTGGTCAGCGTCGAGCCCCGCAACACCATCGACAAGGGCGTGCTGCCGTACGACTGCCTCGTCTCCGGTCCGTGGATCGCCCTGCCCGACACCCCCGCCGAGTACGCCGAGCTGGGCAGGCGCAACCGGGCGGCGGCGGAGCGATGCCGCGCCGCCGATCCCGAGTTCTTCGACCACATGGATTCGGCCTCCGTGGCGCGGGACATGGAGGCCATCCGCGTCGCGCTGGGAGAGGAGCAGCTGAGCTTCATCGCCAACTCCTACGGCGGCATACCCGGGATCGCCTACTCCCGGCTGTTCCCCGGCCGGGTGCGCGCGATGGTGTTCGACGGCACGGTCAACCCCTATGTGGACTTCGCGCCGGGCCGGCTCCCCCATGAGGAGTCCTTCACCCGCTTCGCCGCCTGGTGCGCGGCAACCACCACCTGCGCGCTGCACGGTCGGGACGTCGGCGAGGTCTGGCGGGCGCTGGTGGTCCGGGCCGACCGCTCCCCTGTGCCGGTCGAGGGAGAGCGGGTGTCCTACATCGGGTTCGACATCAAGGAAGCCGCCGCGCCCAGCATCATCGCGCCGGGTCCGGCGCCCGAGTTCCCTCGATGGAAGGAGCTCGCCGAGGCGATCAAGCGGGCCGCCGGCGGGGACGCCTCCGGGTTCGCCGACTACGTCCGGCAGAGCACGAAGAGCCTGAAGGTCCCCTCGTTCACCGGGATGAACATGACCCACTGCCTCGACGGCCTGGGATTCCGCGACTACGAGGAGTACCGCAAGAAGCGCCGCGAGGGTGAGCGTCTGCTGCCGAACCTCGCCGGGATCGAGCTGTGGCATCCGCTCGCCTGCGTCGGCTGGCCGGCCCCGGTCACCAACCCGCCCGCGCCGCTGCCCGCCAAGGGGTTACCGCCCTTCCTGGGTGTCGGCTCCTGGACGGACTTCGACGGGGTCGCGGACATCGTACGGCGGGTGCCCGGCTCGGCCGCGATCCGCTACGAGGGGCACGGCCACGGCCTGTACAACAGCGGCGATTCCTGCATCATCGCCCACGTCAACCGCTATCTGACCAGCCTGCGCCTGCCCACGCGGGGCACCGTCTGCCGGCCCCCGGTGTGAGCCTCAGAGCAGGCCCAGCTCGCCGAGGGGTTTGCGCCAATAGTCCTCGTCGAGGGACCTGCTCTGGAGGAGGGCCTCGGTGTCGTCGTGGATGCGGCCGAGGTCGGCGGTGACGTGCAGGATCCGGTTGAAGGTCCGGAACGCCTCGTCGTCACCCGGCTTCATCTGGCAGCGGTGAATGCGCTCGTACCAGTACTTCTGCTCCTCCTCGATCCGCGGCAGGAGCTCGGCGCGGGTGAGGGTGCGTGCTTCCTCGACGGTGAGCCTCTCGAAGCCTGGCATGGCCTCATTGTGCCTGCGCTTCGGCTCTGGGCTGACAATCCCGCGAATGTTTAACCCTCTGCACTAGTCTTGCCACCGTGAGTAACAGAGTCCTCCGGCGGATCGGGCGGCGCGGCGCGTCCCTGGCGTTCGTCGGCCTGTTATCTCTGGCCATCGCCGCCTCGCTGGCCTTCGCGCCGGCGAGCCAGCGTGCCACCCCCTCCTATGCCGTGCTGGCCTCCATCGCGCCGCTTGACGTCTGGGCGGTGCTCTGGCTCGCCACCGGCATGCTGTGCCTGGTGCAGATGTTCCTGCGCTCCGACCGGATGGCCTTCGCCGCCGCCACCGCGCTGGTCCTCCTGTACGGGCTGGTGTTCCTGGCCTCGACGTTCACCGGAGACAATCCGCGAGGCTGGGTCGGGGGTGCGGTGTGGCTGGCGTTCGGCGGCTGGATCACGCTGATCGCGACCTGGCCGGAGGCCGTCACGCTCGACCGGCTCCCGGGCTCCGGCTCGGCGGTGATCGTCGCCAACGCCGCCGGGATCATCCAGTCCTGGAATCCGCAGGCCGCCACCATGTTCGGCTGGAGCACCGACGAGGCGGTCGGGCGGCCGTTGACGATGCTCATGCCGGCGCGTTTCCGCGACAGGCACGACATGGGGCTGACCAAGGTCCGCGTCAACGGCCACTCCGAGCTGGCCGGTCGGATCATTCCGCTGGTCGGCCTGCGCCGCGACGGCACGGAGTTCGCCATCGCGCTGACCGTCAACGCCTGGCACAGCGACGACGGGATCACGTACACCGGCGTGATACGCCCAGTGGAAGGAGGCCACGCTGACTGACATCCTCATCCAGGTCGCCGTCGGGATCGTCCCGCTCGGCGTGGCATACCTGGCCTTCCGCTCCGCCACCGACGCCAACAAGAAGACCCAGCAGACCGCCATCCTCCAGGCCGAGCGTCAAGCCGAGTTAGAACGCTCCAAGGTGGACGCCGAGGCCTTCCTCAGAGCGAAGACGATCTACGAGGACGCGCTCAGCCAGATGGAGAAACAGCTGAGCAGGGTGCAGAATCAAGCCTCCCAGCTCAGCACCGACCTGATCGGCGAGCAGAGCACGACCACGGCGATGCGCGACCAGATCGGCCAGCTCCAGGCCCAGATCCGCGCGCTCGAACGCACCGTCGTCGCGCTGCGCGCCCAGCTCATCGCCGCGGGGATGGCTCCCGTGCCCACGTCCGAGGCCACCGGCCCCTACTTGCGCAGACGCCTGCTCGGCGAAGGATAGAAGACCGGCCCTCGGCGCTGACCGCCGACCATCTCAGGGCCGAACGATCGGGCTCCCCCCGCCCGCCCGCTTCCTCCGCCAGCCCCGTTGCTCAGAGCCCGTGTGCCTCGGCCAGCAGTTCCGCCGAGCGCAGCCAGACCTTCCTGTCGGCGGCCGAGAAGGCGACGATCAGCTCATCGGCGTCGGCGAGCTTGGCGAACCGGTCGACATACTCCTTGACCTCCGCCGCGTCCCCGACCGCCGAATACTTGGCCATCTGCACGATCTGCTGCCCGGCCGGCGACTCGAGGATCATGTCCGCCTCCTCGGTCGTGAACGTGCGCCCCCGCCCCAGGAACCTGCTCACCCTCAGCCGCTTCGAGGCCAGGAACTCCTCCTGTGCCTCCTCCGACGTGTCCGCCGCGATCACGTTGAGCGCGGCGATGACATGGGGCCGGTCGAGCTGCGCCGACGGCTGGAAGTCACGCCGGTAGAGCGCCACGGCCTCCTCCAGGGCGGTCGGGGCGAAGTGCGAGGCGAACGCGTACGGGAGCCCCAGCGCGGCGGCGAGCTGAGCCCCGAACAGCGAGGAGCCGAGGAGGTAGAGCGGCACGTTCGTGCCCTTGCCCGGCGTGGCGTCCACGCCCGGGATCCGGGACTCACCCGAGAGGTAACCCTGCAACTCCAGGACGTCCTGCGGGAACGTGTCGGCGGCCGACGGGCTGCGGCGCAGGGCACGCATGGTCTGCTGGTCACTGCCCGGCGCCCGGCCGAGGCCCAGGTCGATGCGTCCCGGATGCAGGGTTTCGAGGGTGCCGAACTGCTCGGCGATGGTCAGCGGAGCGTGGTTCGGGAGCATGACGCCGCCCGCCCCGAGGCGGATCGTCCGGGTGTGGGCGGCGACGTGGGCGATGAGGACGCTGGTCGCCGAGGAGGCGATGCTGGCCATGTTGTGGTGCTCGGCGTACCAGATCCGCCGGTAGCCCAGGTCCTCGGCCCGCCGGGCCAGGGCCACGCTGGCGGCGAAGCTGTCCGCCGCCGTCTCGCCCTCGCCGATGATCGCCAGATCAAGGATGGACAGCGGCAGAGTCATGAGTACGCGCCTTTCGCAGAGCGGTTCGACCTGGCTGTGGACAACAGCCGGGAAGGCGCCGTTATTTCACCGATGGGCCCCTGGCGGGCTCAGGGGCCCATCGAGTCTCATGAGGCCGTACAGGTCACCGGTGACGGGACGCCGTTCTGGCCGTTCCAGTTGGCGACGAAGCCGAACGTGGTGCTCGCTCCGGCTCCGAGGGTGCCGTTCCAGTTGAGGTTCGTCACGGTGACGGTGCCGCTGCCCGAGAGGTTGCCGTTCCAGAGCTGCGTGATCGTCTGCCCGTTCGGGAACGTCCAGCCGACCTTCCAGCCGGCGATGGCGGCCGAGCCCGTGTTCTTCACGGTGACCTCACCCTGGAAGCTGCCCTGCCACTGGCTCGTCACCTTGTACGTCGCCGCGCAACCCGCGGGACCGCTGGTCGGCGTCACGGTGGGGGTGACCGTGGGCGTCACGGTCGGGGTGACGGTCGGGCCGACGGTGGGCGGCGGGGCGGCGACGGCCAGGTCGTAGGCCCGCTGCGGCACGAACTGTCCCGCGCTCGCGATGCACCCGTCCGCCTCGCCGGGCGGCTTGACCCAGAGGTAGGCGTCGACGGCCGAGTCACCCGTGTTCGTGGTGCTCCAGATGCCGGTGGCGCGGCCCGCGGGGTCGCACCACTCGCTGCCCTGCGGCCCGTTGCCGTTGCGGCTGGTGTCGACGACCGCCTTCAGCCTGAACACGCCGGTCGCCGCGATGATGCTCTTCGCGTACGACACCAGGCCCGAGGTGGCGCGGTAGTTGGAGGTGTTGACGGCGATGCCGTCGGCGCTGTTGGCCACGTCCGCGCCGGTCAGCCTGGACGCGGCCTCCGAGGCGGCCAGCCAGGCGTCGTGTCCGATGTCGAAATAGACCTTGACCTGCGACGACGTCCCCTTGAACTTCTTCCCGGCGTACGCCATGGACGCCTTGACCTCGGCCTGCTGCGAGGCGTTCATGCAGTTCGTCATGATCGCCAGCGCGTCCGGCTCCAGCACGATCGTGGCGGGCCGGCCGCCGAGACCGGCCGCGATCTGGTCGATCCAGGCCCGGTACGACGCGTGGTCCGGCGCGCCGCCCGCGCTCGCGCCGCCGCAGTCGCGGTTCGGCATGTCGTACACGACCATGATCGGGATCTTGCCCGCCGAGGCGGCGGCGCCGACGTACGCGTCGACCTGGCTGCGCACAGTGGCGGGGTTGTACGTGGCGAACCACCGGCCCTGGGGCACGGCGGCGATCCGGTCCCTGATCACCTGGGTGCGGCTGTCGTTGGGGTTCGCGGCGACCCATTTCGCCGCGTTCGTCTGCGGATCCACGTAGAAAGCGGAGTCGGCGGCCTCGGCGGTGGACGAGGACAGGACGATCGCCCCCGCCGCGGCCATGGCGGCCGCCGAGAGGAGCACCGCCAGGACGGGCCTTCTGCGAGACATGAAATTCACTCCGTCCGTCATGTGGGAGCGCTCCCACCAGCTCCCCGGATCGTAGGTAACCGTCAGTGTCCGCTCAAAGACATCCGATCGCTGCCATCCACGTCTTCCCAGGCCAGGCCCTTGACGGGGGGTGAAACTTTCAGCGCAGACAGGCCTCGAAGACCGCGGTCAGGCGGTCGACGTCGGCCGGGCTGGGCGCCTCGGGGCCGAGGCGGCGGCGCATGGCGCCGATGCCGAGGAAGACCGCCGTGGCCATGCGGGCCCTGGCGTGGGCGTCCGGGCCGCCCAGTTGCTCCTCGAGCGGGTCGAGCAGCGCCGTGATCAGGCGCTCGCGGGCGACGGCCTGGATATCCGGATCACCGGCGGAGCGTTCGAGGGTGCGCAGGATCGGGCTCTCCGGCGGATGCTCCATGCGCTCGGCCGCGTATTCCGCCAGGCGGCGCGGCAGGCTCCCGCGGTCGCCGCCGAACAGGTCCCTTATGGTCGGCTCCCCGTCCAGGACCGCGCCGAAGAGGCCGGCCTTGGAGCCGAAGTAGCGGCCGACCAGGGCGATGTTGGCGTCCGCGGCAGCGGCGATCATGCGAACGGTCACGCGTTCGTACCCCTGCTCGCCGAAGAGCGTGCGGGCCGCACGGAGGATCCGCTCGCGAGTGGCCTCGCGGTCGCGGGGCCTCGCCTCAGACACCTGAGCATCCACACCCCGAACTCTACTGAACGCACCCCCCACTTGCCGCGCGGCTAGTAAACGGGCGTATACTCAAGTTCGCAAAACTGTAGTAAGGGGATGATGAAGCCTTGGTGGCGCATGCTCAGGCCGCAGCCCCCGCGAGGCGGCAGTACACCCACCGCGAAATCCTCGAGGTCATGTCCGGGCTGATGCTCGCCATGCTCACCTCGATGATCTCGACCTCGGTGGTGGGCACGGCGCTGCCGACGATCGTGGGTGAGCTGGGCGGTCAGGACCAGTACTCATGGGTCGCCTCCGCGACCATGCTGACCATGACGGTGTCCACGCCGTTGTGGGGCAAGCTGTCCGACGTGTTCGGGCGGAAGTTGCTCTTCCAGACCGCGCTCGGGCTGTTCGTCGCAGCCTCGCTGGTGGCCGGTCTGTCGCAGAACATGGGGCAGCTCATCGCGGCGCGGGCCGTACAGGGCCTTGGTGTGGGTGGTCTGTCGGCACTCGCGCAGGTGATCCTGGGCGACATCGTGTCCCCCCGCGAGCGTGGCCGCTACTCCGGCTACATGGGGGCGGTCTTCGGGATCTCCACAGTCGCGGGGCCGCTGCTCGGCGGGTTCCTGGTGGACACCGACTGGCTCGGCTGGCGCTGGTGCTTCTACGTCGTGGTGCCGTTCGCCCTGGTGTCCTTCATCGTGATCCAGAAGGTGCTGAAGCTGCCGAAGATCAAGCGGAGCACCTCGATCGACATCTGGGGCGCGACGACGATCACGGCCAGCGCGAGCGCGCTCATGCTGCTGCTGACGCTGGGCGGCGTCGAGTTCGAGTGGAACTCGGTCTGGACGTACCTCCTGGCGGCGCTCAGCCTGCTGATGCTGGCCCTGGCGGTGCTGTCGGAGCGGACCGCGCGCAACCCGATCCTGCCGCCGCGACTGTTCCGCAACCGCACGTTCGTGCTCACCGGCCTCGCCTCGCTGTTCGTCGGCATGGCGATGTTCGGCGCGATGATCTACCTGCCGCAGTACCTGCAGATCGTCAAGGGCCTCAGCCCGACCGAGTCCGGCCTGATGACGCTGCCCATGGTGGTGGCGCTGTTCCTGGCCGGCGTGATCTCCGGGAAGATCGTCACCCAGACCGGCCGGTGGAAGATCTTCCCGGTCGTGGGCCTGCTGGTCGTGGCGGTCGGGCTGTTCCTGCTGTCCCGGCTGCACGTGGACTCCAGCGAATGGCTCATCGGCTTCGACGTGGCGGTGCTGGGCACCGGGCTCGGCCTGTCCATGCAGATGCTCATCCTGGCCGCCCAGAACGGCTCCGAACTGCGTGACATGGCCTCCACCACGTCCGGTGTGTCGTTCTTCCGCTCGCTGGGCGGCGCCGTCGGCGTGGCAGCCTTCGGCGCGATCCTGACGAACCGCCTCAAGGACGAGATAGCCGACATGCTCAGGGCCGCGCACATCGCGCCGCCCGGCGGCTCGAACGTCAAGCTCGGCAGCCCGAGCGCCATCCAGCAGTTGCCCACGCCGATCAAGAACATCGTGCTGGAGGCGTTCACCAGGGGTCTGGAGACGGTGTTCATGGTGGGCGTGCCCATCGCACTGCTCGGGTTCGTGGCGACGATCTTCCTCAAGGAGCTGCCGCTGCGCGGCTCCTCGACGCCGGCCGCCCCGGCGCCGACGCCGCTGAACAAAGACGACCTGGTCCTGGCCGGGCTGCTGCTCGAGCTGATCGCCCAGCGCGTCGAGCGGGCCAACGGCCAACCGTCCGCCCTGCTCACCGCGGTCGCCAAGATGGCGCCACCGGACGACCGCCCGGAACGCGAGCGGGCCCGGTCCGTCGCCAAGAACGTGCTGCGGCCGACCTCGCGAGCCCTCATCGCGCAGGCCGCACCCCCGCAGAAAGACCTCGTATCAGGAGGAATCTCACAGTGATTCGCAAGTTCGTGGGCGCCGTCGCGGCCGCCCTGGCCGTCCTGGCCGGGTTGTGGCTGATGATCGCCCCCTTCGCCCTGGGCTCCCAGCCGGAGGACGCCGACTGGACGAACACCACCCAGTCGGAGTTCTTCACCGGCCTCGGCGTGGCCGTCGTGGGGCTCATCGGCGCGATCTGCTTCGTGCTGGCCATCCACGAGGAGCTCGTGGTGCGGGGCCTCGTGGCCGTCCGGCAGCGGCAGCCCGAGCCGGAGCCGGAGCCCGTGCCGGTCGCGCCCCAGGCGTCGTCCGCCGAGCTGGCGAGCCTGCTGGCCCCCCTCGTCGAGGCGCTGCGCGAGGACATGAACAACTCGGGTGAGCACCGCCGTAACGGCAAGGCTTCCCTGGTCGGAGTGGAGGACAACCGATGAAGGCCAAGCTGGGCGTCTCCGCCCTCGTCCTGCTGTTCCTCGGTGGCCTGTGGCTGGTCGCCGCGCCGTTCGCGGTCGGCTACCAGGGCAGGGGCGCGGCCTACGTCGACGCGACGGTCAACGATCTGTGGCTCGGGGGGTCGATCGCCGCGGTCTCGTTCGTGGCCCTGGTGATCTACGCGGCCGACGCCCTGCGCGAGCTGGCCCTCCGCGGCAAGCACGCCGACTCATAACGCGAGACGTGCCGTGTTCGGCGGTGACACAGACCCCGGACGGGAGCCACTGACCGGCAGGCTCCCGGCCGGGCAGTTCGAGATCGGCAAGGACGGTGCCGGCCTGCTCGTGGTGGGCTTCGACGGATCGGGCCCGAGCCGCAACGCGCTCGCGTACGCGGCCGGGCTCGCCCGGCGGGACAACGCGGCGCTGCTCATCGCCTTCGTGGAATCCCTCAACAGCGCCGCGCTGTGGTTCTTCGCCGGGTCGCCGATCATTCCCGACGCGGCGGCCGACCTGACCGAGGATCTGCGGGACGAGTTGAGAGGCGCGGGCGTTCCGTGGCAGTTCGTCAGCATGCGCGGTGACGCGGCGCGCGAGCTGGAGACGCTGGCCAGCTCATATATGGCCGACGCCATCGTGGTGGGGCGCTCGCGTTCCTCCTGGCACGGCTCGGTGGCGGTCGGGCTGGCGAAACGGGCTCGCCGTACTGTGCTGATAGTGCCCTGAGCTGGTGGGACGTCGCATATGGTGGCGAGATGAAACGTGCTGCCGCCATGGCGTTCGTGGTGCTCGCGTCCGTTTCGTGCGGGACGAGCAAGCCTGCCGCCACCGGTTCCGTCCCTCAGGAGACCGCTCCCGCATTCGAGAGCCTCGACTCGCCCACGCCCTCGCCGTCGCCCACCACGGGCGCGCCCGGCTCTACCGCCCCGCCAGCCTTCAGCGCCAAGATCTCGCGGCTCTCCCGCGAGCAGCTCCCGTACTCGTGGCGGCCCGGCTGCCCGGTCCACTACCGCGACCTGCGGCTGGTCACGATGACGTACTGGGGCTTCGACGACAAGCCGCACACCGGGCAGCTGGTGGTGAACAAGGCGGTCACCGACGACATCGTGACGGTCTTCAAGAAGCTGTACGGCTGGCGCTGGCCGATCGAGCGGATGAAGCTGGTGGACGCGTACAAGGGCGACGACTTCGACTCGATCGAGGCCAACAACACCTCGGCCTTCAATTGCCGCCAAGCGACCGGGTCCACTCATTGGTCCAAGCACGCCTACGGGCAAGCGATAGACGTCAATCCCATCCAGAACCCATATGTCACCTCAAGTGGTAGCACAGCGCACCAAGCATCCAAAAAGTTCACAAAACGCCCCATGAAGGGAAAGGGTGTAATAAATCCCGGTGACAAGGTAGTTAAGGCCTTTGACCAGGTTGGTTGGGAGTGGGGCGGTTACTGGTCAGGAGCCAAGGACCTGCAGCATTTCAGCAAGGGCGGAGGCTGAGAGAATCCCCCCATGGCGGCTAAGGACGGCGACGGCTGGATCGAATGCTCCCAAGGCCACAGGCACTGGGGGCTGCACGGCGCCTCGGGGCTGCTCGTCGTCCACCATGACGAGCTCGGCACGCCGTACGTGCTCATGCAGAAACGCTCCTGGTGGAGCCACCACGGCGGCACCTGGGGGCTGCCGGGCGGGGCCCGCGACAGCCATGAGGACGCCGTCGCCTCCGCGCTGCGGGAGGCCCGCGAGGAGGCGGCGCTCGCCGGCGACGGGCTGCGGGTGCAGGGCGTCTACCGCGACGATCACGGCGGGTGGGCGTTCGAGACGGTGATCGCCGCGTCGTCCGAGCTGCTGGCCGCCGCGCCCGCCAACGCGGAGAGCAGCGAGATGCGCTGGCTCCCGCTGCCGAAGGTGACCGACCGGAAGCTGCATCCCGGCTTCGCCGCCACCTGGGACGAGATCCAGGGGGAGATCAGGCCGGAGACCCTCGTGCTCGACGTGGCCAACATCGTGGGCGCGCGGGCCGAGCACGGCTGGTGGCGCGACCGGCTCGGCGCGGCGACCCGGCTGCTGGAGGCCGTGTCGCGGCTCAGGCTCACGCATCCGGTGCTGGCGCAGTGGTATCCGCGCGTCGTGGCGGTCGTGGAGGGCGCCGCCAGGAGCGCGCCGGAGCTGCCGGGGGTTCAGGTGGTCGCGGCCACCGGGAGCGGCGACGACGCGATCGTCGACGTGGTGCGCCTGGCCAAGCCGTGGGAACGGGTGCTCGTCGTCACCGCGGACCGGGGGCTGAAGGAACGCGTGCACGAGCTGGGCGCCGAGACCGTGGGCCCGAAGTGGCTGCTCTCGCAGCTGGCCGACTGACCTGTCCTCAGCCGACCTGTTCTCAGCGTTCCGCGGCCAGCACGGCGTCGAAGGCGGCTTTCAGGCCCGTCACGTCGAGCACGCGCTGAAGCACGCCGTGCACTCCGACCAGGCGTAACGTGCCGGCTTGGGCGGTGACCCGGCGCTGGTGCTCCACGAGCACCCACAGGCCGCTGGAGTCGCAGAACTCCAGCGCCTTCGCGTCGATGTCGACCCGCACGAGCCCTTCGGCGAGCAGCTTGCCCAGACACTCCTTGAGCTGCGGCGCGGTGAGCTTGTCCAGATCTCCGTCGAGGCGGACGAGCGCTGCCGATCGACCGCGCTCCACCTCGACGTTGAGATCCGCCACCTCCTGAACGTACACCCCTGTCACCGCAGCCGCTATCGTGGTTTCCGCACAGGAGGGTTCGCATAGTGGACGAGTGCAGCCGCCTTGAAAGCGGCCAGGTCAGCGATGGCCTCGTGGGTTCGAATCCCACACCCTCCGCTCACTCGCGGATGCCCGCGAATCCGTCGCCCACGCAGGCGGCGAGCTGCAGGTAGGCGTCCCTGGTCGGCTCCTGCAGCCGGTCGAGGTCGATCTCCGCGCCCTCCTCCAGATGCGGGTCGTACGGCACCCGGACCACCGCGCGACACCTGGCGGCGAAGTGGGCCTCCAGCTTCTTGATGTCCACCGCCGACTTCGAGCGCGGCCGCACGCTGCACAGCACCACGGTCGCGTTCTTCACCAGGTCGCCGTAGTGGTGGGCCTCCAGCCAGTCGAGCGTCGCGGAGGCCGCCCTGGCGCCGTCCACGGACGGGGAGCTGACCAGCACGATCTGGTCGGCCAGCCCGAGCACGCCGCCCATCGCGGAATGGAGCAGGCCGGTGCCGCAGTCGGTGATGCAGATCGAGTAGAAGTTCTCCAGCACCTGGGAGACGGCCTGGTAGTCGGCGCCGCTGAACGCCTCGGACACCGACGGGTCGCGGTCGGAGGCGAGCACCTCCAGCCGTGAGGGCGCCTGCGACGTGAACGCCCTGATGTCCACGTAGCGCTTGACCTGGTCACGCTCGTTGAGCAGGTCGCGCACGGTGGCCGAGGTCTCCAGGACGAGCTTGTCGGACAGGGTGCCGCGGTCGGGGTTGGCGTCCACGGCGATGACCCGGTCGCCGCGGACCTGGGCCAGGGTGGCGCCGAGGCCGACCGTGGTCGTGGTCTTGCCCACGCCGCCCTTCAGGCTCAGCACGGCCACGCGGTGGTGGCCGGCGGTGACCGGGGTGCGGGCCCTGCTCACCAGCTGGCGGCGACGACGGACCTCCGGGGGTTCGCCCGGCTTGATCCAGCCTCCCGACGCCTTGTAGATCAGGCGGCGCCAGCCCTTGGAGGGGGCGTTACGCCGTCCGCGTAGCAGGGACTCCGGGTCGAGGCTGTCGGCGGTCGGACGGCCGGTGATCGGCGGCCTGGGCGATGCGGTGAACACGGGGATCGGGGCAGGGCGGCGCCGCCGCTCCGCGGGCGGCGGGATCTCGCGCTCCGCGGGGCGCCACTCGTGCTGCTCGGTCCACTGCGGGGGCTCCTCCTGCTGAGCCGGCTCGGACCGTTCCGGCGAGGTCGGCTCGGACCACGAGGACCGTTCCGGCGAGGTCGGCTCGGACCACGAGGACCGTTCCGGCGAGGTCGGCTCCGACCACGAGGACCGTTCCTGCGGAGTCGGCTCCGACCACGAAGGCCGCTCCTCACGCCGCTCCTCAGGCTCCGCGGGCTCGGCCTTCGGCCACGACGGCTCCGCGTCTTTCGGCCATGACAGCTCGGCGTCCGTCGACCACGACGGCTCCGCGTTCTTCACCCACGGCGGCTCCGTGTGCTCGCCCTTGGGCCACGACGGCTCCGCGGGCTCGTCCTTCGGCCACGCGGGCTCGGAGCGCTCGTCCGCCGGCCGCTCCTGGGGCTCGGCTTCCTGCGTGGCGGCCGGCTCCGACCACTTGGGAGGCTGGATCGTCGGGAGGGTGTCGAACGGCTCAGACCACTGCGGGCGCTCGGTCTTCGGAGAGGTTTCCCCGGAGGCGGACTCGTCGTCCTTCTTCGCGGCAGGCTCGGCCTCCGCTCGGGCGGTCTCCTTCTCCGGCTCCTCGCGGGGCGGCTCCGGCGCCCGGGCCCACTCGGGCACGGACGACCAGGACGTGTCCTGCGTCTCCTGATCCGACGGCTCCGGCGGCCCCGGCGGCTCGGGCGGGGTGAACGACAGCGCGTACGTGTCGGTGTCGTCGGGCCGCGGCAGCGGCTTCAACGGAGCGTGGAACGGATCCTCTTCGCGCGGGGCGCTCGGTGGGGCGGCCGGGGGCTCCTTCGTGGCCGCGCTGGCCGTGCCGAGCCACTCCGCGGCCTCCATCTCACCGTCGGGCAGGTCCTCGGCCGCCGCGGCGCCGTACACGGAGTCGACGGCCGCGCGGAACAGCGGCGGCGTCGGCGTGTCGGGCTGCGTGGGGACCATCCGCCACGGGTCCTGGGGGTACGGCGAGGCGACCGACTCGTCGGCAGCCGCGGTCGAGGCGCTCACAGAGACGGGGGCCTCCTCCGTCTCCTTGATCGCGTCGAGCCACGCCAGCTGCTCCTCGAGCGATTCCTCTCGATCGTGTCTTGCCACCGTGTTCCCCCTCGGGTGGGTCTAAAGGGGCAGCAAATACCTTGCAGATTAACGCCATGGGCAACCACACAGCTCGGCAACCCACAACTTCTTTGCCCGGCTACCGTAGTTCGCATGCGAGCCATTGAGATCGCCGAGCCGGGCGGACCAGAGGTACTTCAGTGGCGTGAGGTGCCGGATCCCCGGGTCGAGCGGGGAGAGGTCCTCATCGACGTGACCGCTTCGGCGGTCAATCGGGCCGATGTCCTGCAGCGCCAGGGGTTCTACGCGCCTCCGCCCGGCGCGTCGCCGTACCCGGGGCTGGAGGTCTCCGGTGTGGTGGCCGAGGTCGGCGCGGACGTCGAGCAGTTCAAGCCTGGTGACCAGGTGTGCGCGCTGCTCGCGGGCGGCGGTTACGCTGAGCGCGTAGCCGTTCCGTGGGAGCAGGTCATGCCGGTGCCGGACGGCGTGCCGCTGGTGGAGGCCGCCGGGCTGCCGGAGGTGGCGTGCACGGTGTGGTCCAACGTCTTCATGGTCGGGCGGCTGCGCAGGGGCGAGACGCTGCTGGTGCACGGCGGGGCCAGCGGGATCGGCACGTTCGCCGTGCAGCTCGCCAAGGCGCTCGGCTCGCAGGTCGTCGCGACGGTCGGCTCGGCCGCCAAGGGCGAGCGGGTCAGGGAACTGGGCGCGGACGAGGTCATCAACTACCGCGAGGAAGACTTCGCCGACAAAGTACGCGCGGACGTCATCCTCGACATCATGGGCGCCAAATACCTTGCCGGAAACGTCCGGGCGCTCCGCACCGGCGGCCGGCTGGTGATCATCGGGCTGCAGGGCGGCCTCAAGGGCGAGATCGACCTGGGGGCCCTGCTCGCCAAGCGCGCCTCCGTGCACGCGACCGCGCTCCGCTCACGTCCGGTGGACGAGAAGGGGGCAATCGTCCGTAGTGTTGTGGACAACGTCTGGCCCCTGGTCAGCGCCGGGGCCGTGCGTCCTGTGGTGCACGCGAAACTACCGATGTCCGAGGCCGCCGAAGCCCACCGATTGTTGGATTCGGGGGAGCACGTCGGCAAGATCCTGCTAGTACGGTGAGTGTTATGAATGCTGAGGACAACAACACCCCTCACATCGTGGTGGTGGGCCCTGACTTCCAAGGTCAGGGCGATAGCGGCGAAGAGGATCGATCGGTCACCAACCTGGTCGAGCAGCCCGCCAAGGTGATGCGCATCGGCAGCATGATCCGGCAGCTCCTCGACGAGGTCCGGGCCGCGCCCCTCGACGAGGCCAGCCGCAAGCGGCTGAAGGACATCCACGCGTCCTCGATCAAGGAGCTCGAGGACGGCCTGGCTCCTGAGCTGGTCGACGAGTTGGAGCGGCTGTCCCTTCCGTTCACGGAGGAGAACGGCGCGCCGCCGAGCGAGGCGGAGCTGCGCATCGCGCACGCCCAGTTGGTCGGCTGGCTCGAAGGGTTGTTCCACGGCATCCAGACCACGCTGTTCGCGCAGCAGATGGCCGCGCGTGCCCAGCTGGAGCAGATGCGCAGGGCGCTGCCCGGCGTGCCGCAGGGGGACGACCAGCACCGCCCGCCCGGCGGCTCCGGCCCCTACCTGTAACGGGCGCGGGCGCCTGCTCCGGGCAGCCGCCGGCTATCCGTAGAGCCGCTCGATCACCTGGGCGACGCCGTCGTCGTCGTTGGCCGCGGTCACGTGGTCGACGGCCGCGAGCACGTCCGGATGTGCGTTCGCGACCGCGTACGACGTGCCTGCCCAGCCCAGCATGGGCAGGTCGTTCGGCATGTCACCGAACGCGATCACCTCCGAGGGCTTGATCTCGTGCTGCCCGGCGAGCGCCGCCAGCGCCGTGGCCTTCGTCACACCCTGGGCGCTCATCTCGATCAGGCCCCTGCGGCTGGAGTGGGTCGCGGTCACCAGATGCCCCACCAACCCCTCCACGGCGGCCTGCAGCTCGTCCGCGTCCATTCCGGGGTGCAGGGCCAGCAGCTTGGCGCACGGACGCGCCGTTATCGAGTCGACCCGTGCCGTTAGGGCCCCCCTGTCCAGGCCGCCCAGGAGGAATTCTGACTCATGCGCAAAACCCGCTTCATACTCGACCGAAAATACGAGATCGGACACGTTCGCTCTTAGCTGAGCCACGACTTCCTCGAGTACGTCGACCGTGATCAGGTGAGATTCCACTATCTGTTCGGTATGGAGATCGTAGATCAGTGCCCCGTTCGCACAGATTGCGAGCCCACGGTGACGTACGGCACCCGCGACCCCGCCCATCCACCGGGGCGGACGCCCCGTCACGAACACGAGCACAGCACCGGATTCCTCGACTTTGCCGAAGGCTGCCACGGTGCGGGGAGACACGGTTCCGTCAGTACGCAACGCGGTGCCATCGAGGTCGGTGGCCACAAGACGGGGCGCGGGAAGGCTCTGCATAACAGGTTCCAGTTTGCCGGGTGATGCCGCCTGACAGAAATCTTCGTTGGTACGGGAACACCAACGCGCCAGAATGGTGTTAGATGTGATGGCGTTGTATTAGCTGATCCCGTAGTGAAAACCAGCATGACTTTGTCTGAGCCACCCCGGGTGCTTGCTGTACGACACACCGGGACCCACGAGGTGTGGGTCCCATAGATTCACATCCTGAGGGAGAGCTTTTATGGCTCAGGGAACCGTCAAGTGGTTCAACGCCGAGAAGGGCTTCGGCTTCATCGCCCCGGACGGCGGTGCGCCGGACGTGTTCGTGCACTTCTCCGAGATTCAAGGCAGTGGCTACCGCAGCCTTGAAGACGGTCAGCGGGTCGAGTTCGAGATCACGCAGGGCCAGAAGGGGCCGCAGGCCTCCCAGGTCCGCGCCATCTGACCTTGTAGCAGCGAGACAGGCCGGGGTTCGCTTCCAGCGGGCCTCGGTCTTTTGCTTGTTCCGGGTTGGTCACGGCCGCGAACCTTCTGGGCTTCGCGGCCATCCACCCCTACATGAGGTACGCCTGGTTATGTCACCCCGTGACCGTTGCCGGGGTGTTCGTGCTCTTCATCAACGATCACCTGCTCAAGCAGGCCTGGCCCGGGCCGCTCACGGGCAAGCTCAGCGACGTGGCGGGGCTGGTCGTCGCCCCCGCGCTGGTGGCCCTGCTCTTCTGGCGGCGGGCCGATCTGGCGGCCACCGTGCTGACCGGGGTGCTCTTCACGCTCGTGAAAACCACGGAGACGGGCGCTGAGCTGGCTTCCCATGCCTGGACCCTTGTGGCGGGCCCATCGCGCGTCCTGGCCGATCCCACGGACCTCCTCGCCCTGCCCGCGCTCGCCCTGGCCTGGTGGGTACGCCGCCGCAGCCTGGAGTCGTACTCCGCGCGCTGGCGCGTGATCGTCACGATGCCGCTGGCCGTACTGGCGGTGACGGCCACATCGGCCGCACCGATGCCCCGCGCCAGCTCTGTCAATGTGGACGGGGACTCGATCGTCGTCCACATGCGGGACGGCCTCACCCAGATCTCCGACGACGGCGGGGTCACCTGGGAGGAGGACGGCGGTGCGTGGGAGAGCAGGCCGCTCCAGAGTGCCGCCTGCGTGCCCCGGCAGCCGACGCGGTGCTACCAGGTGGTACCCGACCGGGTGGCCGTCGAGCAGTCCGACGACGGCGGCAAGACCTGGGGCCCCTCATGGGCGCTCACCGCGGACGACCGCGAGCGGCTCGCCCGGCGCTACCCGTCCTGGGCCGGCCGACACTCGATGGCGCTGGCCGTGCAGGCCCGTCCGGGCGGGCACGTCGTGGTCGTCGCGAACGGCCTGGACGGGATCCTGGTCCGCGACGTGTCCGGCGAGTGGCGGCGCGTCGGCTTGCCCGGCTCGCCGGAATCCACCGCGGTCGACCTGTCGCCGGAGCGCAACGTGGCGATCTTCCTGGCGGTGTGCATGCTGTTCGGCGGCGCCGCAGCCGGGTTGCAGCGCTACCAGCGCGTTTACATCGGATTCGCCGCGGCCGCCAGCCTCGGTCTCTTCGCCGTGCTCAGCGGCCCCGCGCCGCTCTCTGTCGGCAAGACGGGCATGGACACGGCTGTGGCCCTGTTCGGCTTGCTCGCGACCCTGGTTGGCCCGGTGGTGTGCCTCGTGCTGGCGGGCGCCGGCCGGGCCCGGCCCACTCCCGCGGCCGTAGGGGTGCTGGCGGCCCCGCTCGTGTTCCTGACCGTCTACACGCCCTTCTACGGCTGGTCGGAGGGCACCCCGGGCCCGTACTGGGTCGCCGTCTCCCTGGCCGTGCTGCTGACCGGCCTGGTCGTGCTCGGGGGCGCCGTCCTCATCAGGAACGACGCCCGCCGCGCCTACTTGGACGGCTCCAGCACGTCGAGGCCCACGTAGGGCCGCAGCGCCTCGGGAACCACCACGGAGCCGTCGGCCTGCTGGTGGTTCTCCAGGATGGCCACGATCCACCGGGTCGTGGCCAGCGTGCCGTTGAGCGTGGCCAGGTGCTGCGGCTTGCCGTCCTTGTCGCGGTAGCGGACGGCGAGCCGGCGGGCCTGGAACTCCGTGCAATTGGAGGTCGAGGTCAGCTCGCGGTAACGGCCCTGGGTCGGGATCCACGCCTCGCAGTCGAACTTGCGGGCCGCCGACATGCCGAGGTCCCCCGCCGCCGTGTCGATGATCCGGTACGGAACCTCGATCTTGGCCATCATCTCCTTCTCCCAGGCGAGCAGGCGAAGGTGCTCCTCGTGGGCGTCCTCAGGGCGCACGTACGAGAACATCTCGACCTTGTCGAACTGGTGGACGCGGATGATGCCCCTGGTGTCCTTGCCGTACGAGCCGGCCTCGCGGCGGAAGCACGACGACCAGCCCGCGTAGCGCAGCGGCAGGTCGCCGCCGTCGAGGATCTCCTGGGCGTGGTAACCGGCCAGCGCGACCTCCGAGGTGCCGACCAGGTAGAGGTCGTCCTCGGGGAGGCGGTAGATCTCCTTGTCGTGGGCCACGTGGAAGCCGGTGCCCTGCATGGTCTCCGGCTTGACGAGCACCGGCGTGATCATCGGGGTGAACCCGGCCTCGATGGCCTGCTGCATGGCCATGTTGAGCAGGCCGAGCTGCAGGCGGGCGCCGACGCCCTTGAGGAAGAAGAACCGCGAGCCGGACACCTTGGCGCCCCGCTCCATGTCGATGGCGCCGAGCGCCTCGCCGAGCTCCAGATGGTCCTTGGGCTCGAAGTCGAACTGGCGCGGCTCGCCATGGGTCTCGAGGACCACGTAGTCGTCCTCGCCGCCCTCAGGCGCGCCCTCCTCGACGATGTTGGGCACCGCCTGGACGAGCTCGTCGAGCTCGCCCGTCAGCTTCTCCGCCTCGGCCTCGGCGGCCTTGACCTGGCTCGCGAGGTCCTTGGCCCGCTGGAGCAGCGCGGCCTTCTCCTCGCCCTGCGCCTTGGAGACCGACTTGCCCATGCTCTTCTGCTCGGCGCGCAGAGACTCGAACGAGGTCAGCGCGGATCGGCGGCGCTCGTCCAGCTCGAGCAGCGTGTCGACGACGGAGTCGTCCTCACCGCGGGCACGCTGCGACGCCCGTAGCCGGTCGGGATCCTCACGAAGGGTACGCAGGTCAATCACAAGCCAAAGGCTACCGGCGCTGGGCAGCAGCCCGCCCCAGTATTACCGCGTACACGCGGACTCGATCGGTCGTCCCCTCAGACCTGACCCCGTGTACACGCGGACCAGACCCACCATCACCTCAGACCTGACCCGCGCTTACACGCCGACTCGGCCCGCCGTGGCCTCAGACCTGACCCGCGCGGACCCGGGCGAGCCAGCCGCCCGCCTCGGCGAACTCGGGATCCGACGTGCCCCGCTTGATCTGCGGCGCGATGCCGTCGGCGCGCGGGTAGCTGCCGAGGAAACGCACCTCGCCGCAGATGCGGTGGAGCCCGGCGAGGGCCTCCCCGACCCGGGCGTCGGCCACGTGTCCCTCGAAGTCGAAGTGGAAGAAGTAGCGCCCGATGCCGTCACCGGTCGGCCGCGACTCGATGCGCGTCAGGTTGACCCCGCGTACGGAGAACTCCGTCAGCATCTCCAGCAGCGCGCCCGGGTGGTCGTCGGCGAGGAAGACCACCAGCGTGGTGCGGTCGGAGCCGGTCGGCTCGGGCAGCTGACCGGGCCGGGCCACCCGCACGAACCTGGTCACGGTGTCGGACCTGTCGCCGATGTCCGTGGCCAGCTCCACCAGCCCGTAGTGCTCGCCTGCGATGCGGGCGGCGATGGCGGCGTCGTACGGCGAGCCGGGCAGCGAGACCTCCTGGGCCGCCGCCGCGGTCGACGGCGCGGCCACCACGACGGCGTCGGGCAGCTCGCGCGCGATGAAGGCGCGGCACTGGGTGATGGCCGCGGGATGCGTGTAGACCCGCTTGATGTGGGGGATCTCGGTGCCGGGCCGGGCCAGCAGCGAGAACTGCACCGGCAGCAGCAGCTCGGCCGTGATCAGCAACGGCTCGCCCCACGCGAACTCGTCGAGCGTCGTGGTGATCGCGCCCTCGATGGAGTTCTCCAGCGGCACGACGGCGCCGTCGGCCTCGCCGCTGCGGGCGGCGTTGAGCGCGGCGGGCACGTTGGCGCAGGGCAGGCGCTCGGCCGTGGGGTCGAGGAGCCGCAGGGCCTCTTCGGTGAAGGTGCCTTCCGGTCCGAGATAGGCGAGTCTGGGCATGCATCCAGAGTATCCGCAGGTGGACGCGCCGCGCGCCTCTTTCGCCCAGGGAACTGCCCGCCTACAGCGGGCCCGACGCCCGGGACAGGATCATCGGCCCGAGCCCCAGCCTGGCCGCCCGCACCGCCTCCTCCTCTTCGGGCGACAGCGGCTCCCGCCCTTTCCCGCCGACCACGGGCCGCACGTACGTACGGGTCTCGCTGCGCCCGTTGATCGAGGTCAGCACGATGCCGTCACCCAGCCCGTTGATCATCGCCACCGAGAACGACAGCCGCCCGGTCATCTCGGAGAGCGCGTCGTACCGGCAGACGGCCACGTCCCTGATGGCCCTGAGATCGCCCATGCCCTCGCTGGTCTGCCGGGCGAGCATCCGCTGGCAGTCCTCCACCGTCGCTCTGGCCTGCCGGAGCGACAGATACCCGACGAATACGCCGCTGACCCCGGCGACGACGCCCACGATGACCCATGTGGTAACGAGCACGGCACAGAGGGTAATGGCTCGGTCATGCGATCTGACGCCGTTTCGGCAACCAGGACACCAACAACCACACGAGGACCAGCGCGCCCAGCCCGAACCCGTTCTGAACGATCTTCCCCAGCACCAGGCTGACCCCCGGGATGTTGGCCGCCTTCAGCGAGACGCCCCACCAGGGGATCGGCAGCACGTAGTAGAGCCACACGCCCGCCGCCACCCGCAGCCTGACCGGATCGCGCCCGTCGCCCACGATCGCGCCGAGCACCACGACCACCCAAGCGAGGTGGTGGATCCAGGCGACGGGCGAGAGCAGCACGGCCATGAGCCCGACGAGGGCGACCGCGGTGAGCTGGTCATTCGCCCGGTACGCCGCCCGCGCGCCGCGGAACCCGTACCATCCGACCACGGCCACGATCACCAGCCAGATCGCGTACGTCGCCGTCTCGGGCAGGTAGAGCCGGAGCAGCATGCCGCGGATCGACTGGTTGGTGGTGCCCCTGTTCGAGCCAAGGCGCTCGGGATCGAGCAGTGCCGAGAACCAGAACTGCGACGCGTCCCGCGGGATCACCGCGAACGGCAGCAGCGTGAGCACCGCCGTCGTGAACGCCGCCATGAAGAACGTCCGCCACTGCCGCGTGACCAGCAGGTAGATCAGGAAGACGCCCGGCGTGAGCTTCACGGCCGTGGCCAGTCCGATCAGGAACCCCCGCGGCCACCAGGGCCGCTTGACCACGCAGTCGGCCAGGCACAACGCGACCAGCAGAATGTCCACCTGCCCGAACCGCACCTGGTCCCTGATCGGCATCAGGTACGTGCAGGCCACCATGAGCAGCGCGAACACCCAGGGCACGTACTTCGTGAGCGCCTGCCTGAACGACAGCCACACGGTCACGGCCAGCGCCGCGAATATCCCGGCCGTCCAGACCCACTGGGCCGTCCCCCACGACATCTCGGCCAGCGCCACCGCCAGCATCGCCGCTACGGGCGGGTACGTGAACGGCAACAGCTGCGGGGCGGGTGTGACATAGTCGTACACCGGCCGGCCCTCGAGCAGCATCTGGCCCCCGGTACGGTAAACGTCCAGGTCGACCAGCCGCTGGTCATCCGGATTGGTGAGCCACACGACCACCAGGGGCGCCGCGGCCGCCGCGACCACGAGCACCACGACCGCCCACGCCCACCACTGCCGCCGTACCACTCGCACCTCGCCACTTGTCACGATGTGGCACGTTACCGTGGCTGTTGTTGATCGAGGGCAAACAATGGGGGTCCGTACATGCCGCACGCCACGCCCAACCGGGACGGCGCCCACCCCACCCTCGCCCCAAGCACCACCGGGCTGACGCCCACGCGCACAGCCGATGCCACCGCCCCCCGGCCCAGATCAGAACCCCCCACCGCCACCCCGGCCACCTACGCTGTCACCAGGCTCACGCCCGCGCACGTCTCCGCCAGGTCGATGCTCCAGCCCACCTCCAAGGCAAGAGCACCCAAGCGCACTCTCGGCACCCTCGCCCTCACCCTCGGCCTGGCCACTGCAACGTGCCTCTCCCTGCCCCCATCCCCGGCCTCCGCCGCCGCCGCGACATCCCCCGGCACGTCCGCAAACCCATCCACCACCGCTGCACGGCACCATCAGCAGTCCACCCAAGGGCTCGATCAAGCCCACGTAGCCCTCATCGGCGTGCCCGGCCTCGAATGGAGCGACCTCAACCCATCCCGGACCCCCAACCTGTGGTCCCTCCTCAGTCAGGGTGCCTCCGCCTCCCTCTCCACGCGAGCCGTACCACCCCCGGACCGCGGCATCACCTGCCCCACAGCGGGCTGGCTGACCATCTCAGCAGGCCAGCGAGCCGGTACGGCAGGCAAGGGCTGCCTCCAACCCCCCACCCCGCAGCCCACCGGGGAGGCGGCCAAGATCCCGAACTGGCCCACCCTGGCCGCGTACCAGTCCGAAACCGGGTTCGACGCCCAACTCGGCACGCTGGGCCAGCTGGTAACGGACAACGGAGGCAAGGTCGCCGCCATCGGCCCAGGCGCCGCACTCGCCGGAGCCGACAAGTCCGGAAATATCGCCAAATATGCCCCCACCCTCGACGCCGCCGGCGACCTGACCCCGTACAACCTGATCATCATGGAAGCCGCCGACCTGGCAACCGCCTGGACCGCGCAGCCACTGGACGAGTACGGCGTCCCCACCCCGCTACCGGCCGCAGCCCGCCAGGCGGCCGCGACCAAGGCGGACCAGCAGATCGGCGCCCTGATCGCCAAACTGCCCCCCAACACCACCACCCTCGTGGCCGGCATCTCGGACGTGTCCCCCATCGCCCACCTCCACGTGGCGATCGCCAAGGGCCCGTCGCCGAACGGCCGGCCGTACGACCACGGCTACCTCACGGCCACCTCCACCCGCCAGGACGCCCTGGTCACCATCACCGACCTCACCGCCACCGCCATCCAACTCCTGGGCCTCCCCGCCCCACGCCAAGTGGTCGGCCGTCCCTGGCAACCCAACGGCCCGACCGCCGCCACACCGGCCGAAACAGTGGCGGAACTGTCGGACGGGGACCTGGCGAGCCAGGTGCTCCGGGAGGTACGCGGCCCGTTCTTCGCCGTCCTCGTGACGGTCCAGCTCCTCTTCTACGCCTTCGCCGCCCTGGCCCTCCGCCGCCGCCGAGACCCCACTTCCCCCACTCCTCCCGGCACCAGGCCCCCCTCCACCAACCCCCCACCCACCGAACCCTCGCCCAGCGCCTCCTCAATCACCGACCCCTCAGCCACCGAACCTCCATCCGCGGAATCCCCATCCGCCGCCGAACACCCATCCACGTCACCCTCCACCACCAACCTCCCGCCCATCGGGCCCTCGTCCGCCGAACACCCATCCATCAAGCCCTCGCCCACTGCGCAGGAAGGCACCTCACCCCTCGGCACCCCAGGCGGCGATTTCGCGAGCAGCTCCAAGCTCCTCAAATCCGTCCAGATCGTCGCGGTGATCAGCGGAGCCATCCCCGTCTCCACGTTCCTGGCCCAACTGGTGCCCTGGTGGACCCTGCCCGTACCGATGCTGTCGGTGATCGTGACGATCGTGGCCATCGCCGGACTGATCACCGCCCTGGCCTTCGCCGGTCCGTGGCGGGCGCACGTGCTGGGCCCGCTCACCGTGGTCGCCGCCGTCACCTCCCTCGCGCTCCTCATCGACGTCATGACCGGCTCCAAGCTCCAGGTGAACGCAGTAACCGGCTACGAGCCCGTGACCGGAGGCCGCTTCTACGGCTTCAGCAACATCGCCTTCGCCGTCTACGCCACAGGCACCATCCTCGGACTCGCAGGCGTGGCCCAGTGGTTGCTCGGCAGAGGGGTGTCCAGGGTCGTGGTCGTGGCAGCGTGCGCCCTGTACGGGGGACTCGCGGTCTTCGCGGACGGGTGGCCTTCGTGGGGAGCTGACTTCGGCGGTGTACCGGCGTTCGTGATCGGCTTGGCGGTCTTCCTCATTCTGCTTTCCGGCAAACGCGTATCGCTGTTGAGACTCCTGCTCGTCGGCCTCGTGGGGGCCGCGTTCGTGGGCGCCCTCTCGGTGTTCGACTGGCTGCGCCCCGACTCCCAGCGCACCCACCTGGGCAACTTCGTCCAGCAGATCATCGACGGCCAGGCGTGGACCGTCGTCGGGCGCAAGTTCAGCGCCATGATCGGCGTAACCGTCGGGAACTGGTCACTGACCCTCCTCTCGCTGGTCGCGCTGGCCTTCTTGTTCCTGATACTCGACCGCCCCTCGCGATGGGGCGCCTCCGCCCTCGGCCAGGCCTACCGCCTGACCCCCACCCTCCGAGCCGGCCTGTTCGGCGCCCTCACGTGCGCCTTCGTCGGCTTCCTCATGAACGACTCCGGCATCGCCATCCCCGCCATGGCCCTGACGGTGGCCGTCCCGCTGACCCTGGCCGCCTGCGTCCGCGCCCTCCAACTCACCACCGTTCCTATGGAGTGAGCATGAGTGGCACACGCTCAGCCGAACGCTCCGAACGGTGCTGAGCGTTCTGGTCGCCCCCATAAGCACCGCGCCAGCACAGATCGCGTCCGTGCCCCGTGGCCCGTGCCCCGTGGCCCGTGCCCCGTGGCCCGAGGCCCGTGGCCCGAGGCCCATGATCCGGGGCCCGTGATCCGGGGGCCGAGGTCCGGGGGCCCGTGATCCGAGGCCCGTGATCCAAGGCCCGGGGTCCAGGGTGCGGGGTCCGGGGTCCGGGGTCCGGGGTCCGGGGTCCGGGGTCCGGGGTCCGGGGTCCGGGGTCCGGGGAAGCGGGGTCGGGTCCCTCACTCCCGCAGGCGTCCGGTCCGGCCTGGACGGCCCGATGCCCCCGCCATCGCTCCCGGTGAGCAGGGGCGGTGCCGTCCGTCGCCGGATCGGGTGCCTTTGGGCGCGTATGTTGATCACCACGGCGGCTACAGCACCAGCGCCAGCCTTACGATCCGCCCACCCAACACGCGCCGGCAACGAGGATCAACCGGTAGGCAACGGTGTCCAGCAGACGCCAGCCACCAGCACCCCAGCCCCATCCGGCCGACGCCAACGATCGGCGCTCACCCTGTGACGCGCCGCGCCTGAGCCGACGCCGATGGGAGGCGTTCGCGTCTGGCAGTTCGCCACGCCCATAGGACCAATGCCACTGTCAGGGCCAGCAGCACCCACGCGAGTTGAGGCCGGACCACCTCCCTGAGCCAATCGAGATCCTCTGGCTGCCCGTTCACTCTGGCCGGGAGGTATGCCAACGACAGGACCAGCAGGTGGGCGACCACGAACCCGTCCACCGTGGAGGCCACCACCAGCGCCAGCAATCCGAGGGCCAGTCCGTCGTACCAGGGCAGGATGTACGGCGTGGCGAATACGTAGGCGACCATCAGCCCGGCCGCCACGACCGGTGCTTCAAGTCCGCCGTTGCCGTGCGGCGCTGTCCAGCGGTTCGACCAGCGACCTGCGCCGTTACTCGTCCCACTTCCTGGGTCGGTACTTGTCCCAGTTCCTGGGTCGGTACTCGGTCCACTTCCTGGGTCGGTACTCGGTCTACTTCCTTCGTCGTTACCTGTCCCACTTCCTGGGTCGTTAGTCGGTCCGCCCCATGGGGCGTTACTCACCCGGCTCGTAGCTTGGTGGCTCACTCCGCTCGAGGTGGCATTGCCTGGTCCACCAACCGGTGGGTGGGTCACTGTGCTCGAGGTGGCGCTGCTTGGCTCGCTTGCTGCCTGGTAGCTCGTTGTGGTGGTCGTGGGGTGGCCAGGCCCGTTCGATGGAATGGGGGTTGCCCCGTTGCTCGGGGTGGGTGCTGGAGGGAGGCCGGGTTGGCGGGAGCGGGAGGCCAGGCGGAGCAGGGTCCAGGCGAGGAGTGCGAGCACGAGGAGTGAGCCGATCTGGATCTCTCCTCGATAGGCGCTGCCTGTGCCCACGATGGACTGGAGCCAGCCCTGGACGAGTTTCCAGAACGAGGCGTGGGAGATCGACTTGCTGGTGCGCGTCATCGGGGCGATCGCTTCCGGGCCGACGATCGCGTACCCGATGACCACTACGACGAGTGCGCAGGCCGCCATGAGGGCCAGGCGGGCGGGGCGGCGTCTTAGCTCCCAGGCGGGTCCGAGGGCCACGAGGCCGGCATTGACCTTGATCGCCACTCCCAGCCCGAGCAGGAACCCGGATCCTGTGGGGCGGCTTCTGGCCAGGAGGGCGGCGACCATGCAGGCGATGGCGAGGGTGTCCACGTGCATTCCGGCCACCAGTTGGTAGAGCAGGAGGGGGTTGGCCGTCCACAGGAGTGCGGCGCGCAGGCGTCTGGTCGGGTCGTCTCTGGTGAAACGGTCGATGAGCAGGCCCGTCGCTATGAACGCGGCGGCGTTGACCAGGGCCAGCACGAATATCGTCAGGCGGAGGGAGTCGCCGCCGATCCAGCTCGCCACCGCTTGTACGGCCGTGGCCACCGGGCCGTACACGCTCGGCTCTTCGCGCCAGGGCTCCTCGACCGCGTCCGCGATGGGGTCGCCCGGCAGGTCCACCGCTCCATGGGTGTACGGGCTGAGGCCCAGTGTCACCATGCGGCCGTAGGCGGCGTAGTTGAGGTGGTCGCCGGAGCCGGATGGCGGTAGGAACGCCAGGATTGCGGCGGCTGTGCAGCCGATTAGGACGAGGAGGCGGGCGTTCGGCAGCCTCCAAAGCTTGCCCGACAGTGCCCCACGCGGTGCATTTGTCCCCGTCGCGTCGGTCCCGGGCCCGGCTGTCCCCGGCGCAAGGGGTTGCGGCACGTCGGTCCCCGTCACGTCGGTCCGAGGACCGGCTGCCCCCGGCGCAGGTGACTGGTGCTCATCGGGTTGCGTCGGAGTTGGCTGTGGGGAGGTGGTGTGGTCCGGGCTGGTGGGCGGTGGAGTGGCTGCGGGTGGGGTGTCGGAGCTGGCCGCGGGTGGAGTGTCGGAGCTGGCTGTGGGTGGGGTGTTGGGGGTGGGTGTGGGTGGGTGGGGGAGCTTTGGGGGGCGGGTCAGGGTGAGGGCGGTCAGGAGGCCGAGGCCGCCCAGGGTGATCGCGGCGGCGGCGAAGGCGATCACCAGGTAAGGGTTGGGGTGGACGTCGAGAGAGTACGGCGGTTGCCAGCTGGGGCCGGTCAGCGCGGGCACCATCGGGGATGGGCCGAGGAGGCCTATGGTGATCGTCAGCAGGATCGAGGCGCCGATCGCCGCCGTGGCCAGCCCTGCGAGCCGGCCCCGTGCCTTTTCGTGCCGCTTCTCCGAAGTCACCGGCAAATTCCAGCACACTCGCGAGGGGGCTTCGGCCGGACGGGACGTTCCTGTGGATAAGCGGGATCAGGCTGTGGGTCCCTGTGGAGGGGAAGGCCGCCGTCCTGGCCCGAGGAGGGAAAACGGCTTTGTGGTCGTCCCCAGGTGTGGAGATGGTCAGCGATTGGGGCGGATTTTGTTGAGGTTTTGGGCGATTAGCGGCTCTCGCGTGGCTAGCGCAAGGGCCACGTCCCGGAGTTGGATCGCTCGATGGAGCTGGGCTCGCCAGTCCGTCCCCGTGGCACGGTGGGCCATGTCGACCTCGACCTCCTCGATCCGGTACCCCTTGTGGAGCAGGTCGATCGTCAGCGCCGTCTCCACCCCGAACCCGTGCGCCAGTGGACGGGCCGCCTCGAAAGCGGCTCTGGTGAGGCAGCGCTGGCCGTTGAGCGGCTGGGCGGGTGCGAAGCCGGTGGCCCGGCGGATGCCTTCCTTCGACAGGCGTACGACCAGGCCGTGGCCGCCCAGCTTCACCCTGGTCGTGAAGACCGCGATGGTCATGTCGGCCTTGCCCGCGCGTACTGGCTCGATGAGGGGTGCGGCGGCGTGAGCCGTCTCGCCCAGGTCGGCGTCGAGGAAGAGCAGGTGGCGGGGGGTGGCATCCTCGTCGAGGAGACGGACGGCCTCCGCGCCGGTCTCCATCGCGGCGGCCTTGCCCCTGTTGCGGCTGTGGCGCACCACCCTGGCGCCGGCCGCGCGGGCCACCCTGCCGGTCTGGTCCCGCGAGCCGTCGTCCACGACCACGACCAGGTCCACGCCTGGCAGGGCCGCGGCAGCCGTGACGGTGGCCGCGATGCGGTCGGCTTCGTTGGCGGCCGGGATGATGACCGCTGTGTCGCCGCTGCTGCTCACCGAGCGCCACCTCCGCACACGACGCTTCCGTTTCTCCTCAGCCGAGCGCCGGGGCCGGGAACGACGTCCGGGCCGTGGCCGGCGACTCGACCCGGGCCGTGACTCGCGACCCGACTCGGGCCGTTATTGCCACCGTAGCCGACGTTCCAGCCACGGTCGGTACGGCAGCGGCGGTACGGCACGTTGTGAGGCGGTTGCAACGTGCCGCGCATGGTGGCATTCACCGTCACAGTCGCCATCTCGTGCAGGGCGGCTGTTTGCAAGGCCGCGTGCAGGGCCGTCTGCCGGAGCGCATGCATGACCTCGTACAGGGCCACGTTCACGACCCCATGCAGGGCCTCGTGCCGGAGCGCGTGCGCGACCTCAGGCAGGGCCTCGTGCAGAGGCGGGAGTGCTGCCACGCTTGACGTCCCATGCGCAGGCTGAGGCACTGCTGCCCTGCACATCCCATGCGCAGGCCGGGGCGCTGCTGTCCTGCATGCCCCATGTGCGGGTTGGGGCGGTGCCGTCACGCAGGACGTCTCGGCAGGTCGCGGTGCTAAGGTCCCGCGCGACGGCGACGCGCCCTCAGGACGCGCTGCCGAGGTCCTGCGCGGCGTGTCCCCAGGTCGAGGTGCCCGAGTCCTGCGCGACACGTCCTCAGAGCGCGCCGCAGGTGCCCGGTGTGACGCATGCGCGAGCAGCGGCGCCGCTGTCCAGCGCGCCGCCCCTGCGGCCAGGGTCGAGGCGACCCCGCTCTGTACGTCCTCGGATCCGAGCACGGATCCCGTCATGAGCCCTCGGTTATGAGGAACTCCTGCGGCACCTCGTCGTACACGGTGAACACCGAGTCGAGCCCGGTGACCTGCAGGATCTTGCGGACCGCAGGACGTGGGGCGGCCACGTCGAGCGCCCCTCCCTGCTCCTTCATCCGCTTGAGCGCGGACAGCAGGACGTTCATCCCCGTGGAGTCGCAGAAATCCACGGCGGACATGTCGATGACCACTCGGCTGGGCCCTTCCTGCAGCAGCCGAGTGAACTCGGACTGCAGGTGAGGCGCCGTATAGAGGTCGATTTCCCCGGTGATGGCAACCAGTGCGCACCCGGCATGTGATCGAGTCGAGACCTTGAGCTCCACATGGGCAGGCTAGCGGCGCGGAGGCTTCCGGTCACGTTGTCACGCCGATAGGGCAACCACAGGTTTTTGTCCTCCGTTTGGGCTCCATGGAAACGGAGAGTACGCGAAGCTTGACAGCGTGACACCGGACACGGCACGACTTCACGGCGAAGGAGGGGCAGGGGCACGACAGACGGGTCCCGCGACGATGAAAGCAGAAAAACCTGAAGACCCTCAGCGTCAAGGGCTCCGAGAGCGCCTGGAGAACATCCTCATCCGCACGGAGAAGGCCACCTCATGGCATGACGAAGCAGAGCGCCTCCGCAGCCTGGTGAACCGCGAAGGCTACGTCCCCATCCGCACCCGGCTCGCGATCGAGGACCTTGACTTCCTGGGCGGTGCCCGGGCTGATCTGCTCAGGTTCTTGGAGCTCGGGCTGAGGTTGCTCGAGCTTCACCAGCCGAGGGACGCGGGAGGCATCACCAGCGACGCCGCCCATCCGATCCTGCGGTGCCGGAGCTGCATGTGGCGCTGGCCCTGCCCGACATTTCGAGCGATGTCGGAGTCGTTCGGCGCCTCGAGGGATCCGGCCGATCCTGAGCTCCCGGAGAGCGCCTGAGGGCCGCACCAGGAGGCCGGTACCAAGAGCGCCCAGCGCTCGCCGTCAGGAGGCTGACGTCAGGTGGCAGGAAGCTGGTGGCAGGGGCGCCCGAGCCGCCGTACAGCAGCCCGAGCCACCGTGCAGCAGCCCGAGCCACCGTGCAGCAGGAGGCAGCCGAGGAGCCAGGGTCAGGAACGAGGGGGCCGGTCAGCCGGCGACCAGGGGGAGCCGGATCTCGAACCGGCACCCCGGCCCGTCGTTGACCACCCCGATCACCCCGTCGTGCGCCTCCACGATCCCCTGCGCGATGGCGAGCCCCAGCCCCGCCCCGCCGTCGGCCGTAGGCGTACGAGCGGCCTCCCCCCGGAAAGCGACCTCGAACACCCGGGGCAGGTCCTCCTCAGGAATCCCCCCGCAACAGTCCGCCACCGACAGACAAGCCATCCCCTCCTCATCCAGCCCGGCCCGCAGCACCACAGTCCGGTCCGACGGCGTGTGCCGGATGGCGTTGATCACGAGGTTCCGCAGGGCCCGCCCCAACGCCCCCGCGTCGGCCTCCACCGGCAGGGACGCCGACGCCTCGGCCGTCAGGACCACCCCCTTGGCCCTGGCCAGCGGCTCGGCCCCGGCGACGGTGTCGGCCACGAGGTCGGCCAGCCCGATGCGCGAACGCGACAGCCGCAGCGCCCCCGCGTGGATCCGCGACAGCTCGAACAGGTCGTCCACCATCCCCGAGAGCCGTTCCACCTCCAGCTTGATCTGGGCGTGGTAGCGCGCGACCGTGAGCGGGTCGGACACCACCCCGTCCTCCAGGGCCTCAACCATGGCCCGCATCCCGGCCAGCGGCGTACGAAGATCGTGGCTCACCCACGCGACGAGCTCCCGCCGTGCCCCTTCGAGGGCCCGTTCCCGCGCGTACGCCTCCTCCAGGGTGTTCGCGATGGTCTGGAGCTCGGCCGGCAGCCCCCGGGGCGCGGTGAACGGCACGTCGCGTACGGCGGCCACCAGCCGACGGCTCTCCGCGACCACCCGCCTGGCCAGCACGAACGCCACCCCGAGCCCCACCAGCCCGCCGACGGCCACCACACTCAGCACGAAGTCCTTGACGGGACCCTCGATGATCATCTTCATGATGATCGCCACGACCCCGGCCAGCGTGGCCGCCACGGCGACCACCACGACCACGGCCATCATCACCCCGATGGACCTGGTACGCAGCCGCCACATCACCCCGATGCCCAGCAGCGCGGCCACGAGCCCGAGCCCGGCCGCCACCGCGACGACCATGGGCAGGTCACCGGGCTGCGGCATCAGGAACCGCCCTCCATCGGCTCATACCGGTATCCGACCCCCCACACCGTGACGATCCTCCGCGGCTCGGTCGGATCCGGCTCGATCTTCTCCCGCAGCCGCCTGACGTGCACGGTCACGGTGGAGGAGTCGCCGAACGACCACCCCCACACCTGGTTCAGCAGCGCGGAGCGACTGAATGCCTGCCGCGGATTGCGCATGAGATGCGCCAGCAGATCGAACTCCCGCGCCGTCAGCATCACCTCGTCCCCCCTCAGCCGAACCTCGTGCGCCCCCACGTCCACCACCAGATCCCCGTCGCGCAGCACCCCGGTGCCGCCGGTGACGGACGCCCCCCGCGCCCGCCGCAGCACCGACTGCACGCGCAGCGCGAGCTCCCGCGGGCTGAACGGCTTGGTCACGTAGTCGTCGGCCCCCGTCTCCAGCCCGACCACCCGGTCGATCTCCTCTCCGAGCGCGGTCAGCATGATCACCGGTACGGGCCAGCGCTCCCTGAGCTTCCTGCACACCTGCAGCCCGTCGAGCTTGGGCAGCATCAGGTCCAGCACCATGAGGTCGGGCGGATGGGCCAGCGCCCTGCGCAGCGCCTCCACCCCGTCGCCGACGCATTCGACCTCGTGACCGTCGCGCTCCAGATAGCGCGCGACGACCTCGGAAACGGTCGGATCATCATCGACCACCAGGATGCGCGTGTTCACGACTTCACGGTACGGCCGGGGAACAGGTAAGTGTCAGGGACGTCATTGCTTCGTAAGCCTCGCGGATCATGTCCGGACGACGTACGGTTGCTGTCATGGGTAGAGTCGTGATGCTTGTGCTGGGGACCCTGCTGGGTCTCTTCGTGCTGTTCAATTTCCTGCTGCCGATGCTGGTAGGCCTGATCAAGATCGCTTTGATCATCGGGGTGATCGCTCTGCTCGTCTTCGTCGCGGTCACCGTGGTGGGCAAGTCCTCCCGATCGCATTGACGTTCTTCCTGTTCGACCCGTGGCTGGTCGGGATCACCATGCTGGCGATCCTGCTGCTGGCCACGTGGGCAGCCACGTTCCTGCCCATCCTCAGTGGGGGGCCGCCGAGCTTTCCGCTGAGTTACGCGCGCCGTACGGCCTTCCAGCGGCAGCGCGACCCTGACGCGGCCGGTCGCTCGCGTCCACGAGCCCCTTAGGCACGCCCCGCTTCATCGTCAAGCGGGGCTACTCGTACGAGTGAGCCCTTTTCCCCATCTCACTCCAAGTAGGGCTCATGATCGATTCTCTTGTCACGTTCGTCATCAGCATGTCCGGGGGCAGTGCCGCGCTGGGCATCGTGCTGTTCACCCTGGCCGTACGGCTCCTGCTGCTCCCCCTGAACGTCCGCCAGTCCCGGACCATGAAGCTCCGCCAGCGGCTCGCCCCCAAGCTGCGCGAGCTCCAGAAGCGCCACGCGCGCAACCCCGAGCGGCTGGCCAAGGAGACCTCGGCGCTGTTCGCCAAGGAAGGCACTTCGCCGTTCGCCGGATTCTTGCCGATGCTGGGGCAGTTTCCGTTCATGTGGCTGATGTACCGGGTGGCCACGCATCCGACCGCGCTGGCCGGACATACCCTTTTCGGCGCTCCGCTGGGTCAGCAGGTCGCCGGGGCGGTGGCCAATTTCGGTCTGGTCAGTGCGCCGGTTTTGGTCTTTGTATTGGTCATCGCGCTGGTCGCGGTGGTGGCATGGTTCTCCGCCAGGAACATCAAGGTGACCGAGGACCAGCCGGACTGGCTGAAGCGACTCCTGCCATGGATGCCGTACGGCTCAGTGCTCGCCGCGCTGGTGCTGCCGCTCGCGGCTGGGCTCTACCTGCTCGTGTCCATGGCATGGGCCACGACCGAGCGGGCGGTGCTGGCTAGCCGGCCTCTCTGAGGGCTGTGACCTGCCCGTTCATCGATCCGCGAGGAGCGGGCAGGATGGCCCACACCGTGGTCGTGTCACCGTCGTGCCGGACCCCCCAGCTCTCCGCCACGTATTCCACGATGCCGAGCCCCCGGCCCCCGAGCGACGACAGGGTCGGGCGGCCCGCGCGCGGCTCGGTCGCCGCACCCCCGTCGCTCACCGCCACTTCGATGTGATCGTCACTCCGAAGCCACGCCACTCTCACCATCCCCGACGGAAGGGGATGCGCGTGCCTCAGCGCGTTGCTCAGCAGCTCGCTCACCACGAGCACCGCGTCATCGATCGCCGTCGAAAAAACCCCGCTGTCCTGCAGCTCAGTGCTCAGGCGCTGGCGGGCGACGGCGACGCTGGACGGCGCGTACGGCAGCAGCACCACGCTTGACACACCCACCTCCCCGTTCCCTGTGCCCCCCGCGGGAACACTCCCCGGTACGACCGAAATGCCCCGTTACTCGATCCCAGAAACCGCATCTCGATCACAGCTTGTACACATTGGACGATAGATCAGCTCAACTGTGACCACCTCGTTACCGCCTCGGTGTGTCGGATCCGATAGTGAAACTAGGCCCCCGACGCTCGCAGTTCGAGACGCATCCGGGTGCCGCCTCCGGGTCTCGGGTGCGCGCTCACGTCTCCGCCTTGGGCCCTGGCGAGGCTGCGGACTATGTAGAGACCCAGCCCCACTCCACCAAACCGTCTCCGGTCGCCGCTGTCCACCTGGACGAACCTCTCAAAGATCCTCTCTCGGTCAGTAGGGGCGATACCGACCCCTTCATCGTCCACGACCACGACCACGTTGTCGGCCTCGGCCCAGGCCTCCACGCTGATCAGCCCGCCCTTGGGCGAGTACTTGAACGCGTTCTCCAGCAGCTGCCCCAGCACGATGTCCGTGGCCAGGGCGTCCCCCAGCACGTTCGGCAGCCCGTCCTGGATGACCACCTCGACCCGGTGCTTGTCCGACAGCGCGGGCAGCCCGAGCGTGGCCGCGTCGATCCGCTCGGCCAGGTCGAACTCCTCGATCCGCACCTTGAGCTCGTCGGCCCCCGCCCTGGCCCCGAGCAGCAGGTGGTCCATGAGCTCGCCCAGCGACCTGGCCCGCTCGGAGATCGTGTGCACGGCCGAGCGGCGTTCGGGGTCGCTCATCTTGTCCCAGCGCCGGTCGAGCGTGCTGGCGAACCCGCGCACGATCGTGATCGGCGTACGCAGCTCGTGGCTGGTCGTGGCCAGGAACAGGTCCTTGGCCTCCTCGAGCTCCTTGGCCGTGGTCACGTCGCGGAAGTCGATGACCACCTCGCCGGTCTCCTCGATCTGCGCGCTCACCACGTCCAGCCACCGCCCGGTCTCCATCTGGAACGTGACCTTCTCGCCCGGCTTGGGCAGCGGGAACGGCGGCGGCCCGCCGATGACGGCCTCGGCCGGGAACGCGGTGAGCTCGGCGGCGGCCGGGTTCCACCGGACGACCCGTCCCGATCCGTCGAGCACGGCGATGCCGTCGGCGCTGGCGTCGAAGACGGCCTGCTCGTGCGCCCGCTGCCGCACCGCCTCCTGGTAGGCCACCGCGTTGCCGACGGCGATGCCCGCGTGACCGGCCAGGAGCTCCAGCAGCTCCAGTTCGAGGTGTCCGGGTGTGCTCTGGGCGAACAGCGCGTACAAGGCCCCGTACGGGCGCCCTCCGACGGCGGCAAGGCCCAGTGCGATCGTGTGCAGCCCCTTCAGCCGGGCCCAGACCAGGTCCTGGAGCCCGTTCGACTCCAGCATGACGGTCTTGCCGGTGCGTAAGAGCTTGTCGACGAGGCTCGTGCGCAGGTCCGTGGTGGTGCCCCTGATGGCCTCCGGCAGCTGGTACGTGCTGACCAGCCGTAACCGTTCACCCTCGATCAGCACGAACCCGCCCGCGTCCGCCCCGGTGAGCTCCGTGAGGCTGGCCGAGATCCGGTCGAGCACGGCCGACAGCTCCAGCTCGGAGTTGATGTCGCCGACCACGTCGGTGAGCCGGCGCACCAGCCTGGCCCGGCGCGCCATGCGGTCCTTGGCCACCTGGTCGGCCCGCGCGAGGTGGTGCACGCAGACGTACCCGGCCACGGAGCTGCCCAGGCGCAGCGCGCTGATGTCGACGCGCACGTCGAGCACGGTCCCGTCGTCGCGTAGGCGCTTGGTGCGGACCGAGACCTGGCCGCCGGTGCGTACGCGTTCGAGCACGGCGTTGTGCTCGGCGGTCAGCTCGCCCGGCACGATCGGCGCCCGGCGCCCGAGCATCTCCTCCGCCGTCCACCCGAACAGCCGTTCGGCCGCCTCGTTCCAGACCAGTACGCTCTGATCACGGTCGACGACCACGACGGCGTTGGGCGAACCGGCGAGGGCAGCGCGAGCTATTTCGTCGTCACTACCGGCCCATTCGTCCCCCACTCCTCCATAGTGCACGTGGCGTGGTGAGTGCGTCGGGCGATCCGTCCGATACGCTGCGGTCACGGTGATTCTCGGCGGCGGGAGGCTGGCGGCATGTCGAGCAACGATCTCGATGCCCTGTTGCGCGTGACCTCCAGCACCTATCGAGGTGATGCGCCTCCCGACATCGCGTTCGGCCCCTATGACGGGGCCGTCGGCAGGCTGATGCTCGCGGTCACCGGCAAGGGCATCGCGGCGTGCAGCTTCGAGCCGGAAAACGCCGTGTACGAGCTGCTCACGAGGCACGTGGGCAGGTTCATCGGGCCGGATCCGCGCCGGCTCGACCCGGTGCGCAGGGAGCTGGACGCCTACTTCTCCGGCCGCCTGCGCGCGTTCACCACGCCCGTCGACCTGGCGCTGGCGACGTCCTTCGCCCGCACGGTGCTGCAGAAGACGATGGCGGTCCGATACGGCACCACCACGACGCTGGAGGAGATCGGCGCGAGCATCGGCAGGCCGCGCGCGCTGCGGGCGATCGGCAACGCGCTGGCCTCCAACCCCGTGTGCGTGATCGTGCCGTGCCACCGGGTGGTGCGTGAGGACGGCGCGCTCGGCGACTACGCGGGCGGCGCGGCCGCCAAGCAACACCTGCTCAACGTCGAAAGGCGCGTGTCGACCAGCTGATCAGCAGGGTGACCAGCACGGCGACCACGGCCGCGCCGAGCGCCCCGTTCATCCACGGCTGCCGGGTGAAGCCGATGGCGTCGCGGACCCCCTGCCAGAAGCCGTCCCATGGCTCGAGCGTGGGCGCGGAGGTCGTCAGCCAGTACGCCACGAAGCCAAGCGCCCACGGCACCAGCCTCGACCAGCGCGAGGGCGCGTTCTCCGCGGTGTTCCAGCTCCGCGAGCCGCCGAGCACGAAGTAGTCCACGGCCAGCACCGCGAACATCGGCACGAACACCGCCCCGATCACCCCGAGGAACGCCCCGTACGAGTTGACGTCCACGACCAGGGCGATCGCGACGCTCAGCACGCCGATGGCGATGGAGAAGACGCGCCGGTCCACCCGCGGCATGAGGTTCTGCAGCGAGACCGTGGTGGAGTAGACGTTGGCGAACGACTGGTCGGTCTCCCGCAGCACCAGGATCGCGAAGAACAGCGCGCCCAGCGGCACCGCCACGAACGCGCCGAACACCGACGTCCCGTCGGCCGCCACCTTGTCGGCCCCCGCCATGGCCACCGCGAACACGCCCAGGCCCAGGCAGGCGACCTGAGCCAGCGTATAGCCGCCGACGACGCCGGTGAACGCGGCCCTGCTCGACCTGGAGTGCCGGGCGAAGTCGGCCGCCATCGGCACCCACGACACCGACAGCGCGATCACGTAGTCCACGGCGGGTGCGAAGGCCGTCCAGGACCCGCCGGTGTGCGCGGGCGCCCTGGTGAGGAAGAACCAGGCGAACCACACCATCGACACGATCACGCCGATGGTGACGTACCGCCGCAGCAGCCTGACGGACCCGAGCGGCCAGATCGTGAGCGCGGTGGTCAGCAACCCCGCCGCGATCACCCACACCTGGTACGGCACGGCGCCGAAGATCGCGCTGGCCGCCTTGGCGATCACCCACAGCTCGAACGCGGCCCAGCCGAGCATCTGGACGATGTTCAGCACCGTGGGGACGTACGAGATCCGCGCCCCGAACAGGCCCCGCAGCAGCACCATCGCGGGCTGCCCCGTCTGGGTGCCGGGGACGGCGGACAGGCCCACCATGGCGGTGCCGATCAGGCTGCCGACCACGGTCGCCAGGAGCGCGGCGGTCAGGCTGAGGGGAGCGTCGGACAGGGGGTTGAGCAGGAGCAACGCGCCGGAGAAGCCCAGGAGGCTGACTCCGAGATTCGCCCAGAGCGCGCCCTGATCGAGCACGCCCAGGGTCTTCGGCGGCCTGCCTTCAAGAGTCAGCGGAACTTCGTCGACGACATGCGTCATCGCACACTCCCTACGCCGGCATTACCCGGACAGGTTCAGGCGGTCGGCAGCGGATCTATGGCTGCCCTCTCAGCCCGGCGCACCCCGAGCTCCCGCGACAATCTGCAGTTGGCGCCCTCATCATGCCTCAGCAACGACGAAACCGCCACAGTGGGGCCTTTTTACGCCACGAACGGCTGCTGCCCGGTCTCGCTGACCATCGGGCGGCTCGCGAACTCCCACGACTGCATGCCGCCGCCGACGTTGACGGCGTCGCGCCCGAGCTGGTTGAGCCAGGCCGCGACCTGCAGGGACCGGCCGCCCACCCGGCAGACGACGTAGACCGTGCGGTCGCCGGGCACCTCGTCGACCCGCCCCTGAATCTGGGTCATGGGGATGTGCACGGCCTCCGGGGCGTGCCCCGCGACCCATTCGTCCTGCTCACGGACGTCGAGCAGGTAAGCGTCTGCCGGAACGGCACTGGCCTCGATCTCAGGAACGGTCATGACTCCATCATCTCGCGCCTGGCGTCGTAGGCCGCACGCGCCGCGGCGATCTCCTCCTGGTGCGTCTCCGTCCAGGTGACCAGCGACTTGATGGTCTCGTGCAGCGTACGGCCGAGCGGCGTGAGCGCGTAGTCCACCCTGGGCGGCACGACGGGATGGACCGTGCGGCTGACCAGGCCGTCGCGCTCCAGCTGGCGCAGGGTCACGCTGAGCATGCGCTGGCTGACGCCGTCGATCTCGCGGCGGAGCTGGGTGAAGCGCAGGCTCTGGCAGTCGAGCAGGGCGATCACGAGCAGCGACCACTTGTCGGCGATGCGGTCGAGGATCTGACGCACCTCGCAGTCCTCGCGCGTGTCCCACTGGCGCACGTCGTAGTCGTCGAGCGGTTCCACAGTGCCTTCTTCCGTCGAGCTCACTTGAGAAGGCGGGACAGCCGGCGGTCGGCCAGGGGCTTGCCGCCGGTCTGGCAGGTGGGGCAGTACTGCAGCGAGGAGTCCGCGAAGGACACCTCGCGGATCGTGTCGCCGCAGACGTCGCACGGCTGCCCGGTCCGGTTGTGGACCCGCAGTCCCGACTTCTTCTCCGCCTTGAGGTCCTTGGCCGCCAGCCCGTGCGCCCGCTCCACCGCCTCCCCCAGGGTGGTGATGATGGCCTCGTGCAGGTCGGCGATCTGCGCGTCCGTCAGCGTGGCCGCGATCTTGAACGGGGACATCTTGGCCGCGTGCAGCACCTCGTCCGAGTAGGCGTTCCCGATGCCGGCGATGATCTTCTGGTCGCGCAGCAGCCCCTTGATCTGGGTGCGGTTGCCGCCCACGATGCGCTTGAGCGCCTCGACGGTGAAGGACCCGTCGAGGGGGTCGGGGCCGAGTGCGGCGATGCCGGGGACGCCGTCCGGGTTCTTGGTGACGTAGACGGCCAAGCGCTTCTGCGTCCCGGCCTCCGTCAGCTCGAACCCGGGCGCCAGCCCCTCCTCGTCGGGCGCCAGCCGGACCCGTACCGCGAGCGGGCCCTTGCCGGGACGTACGGGCTTCGCGCCCGACAGGTCGTCGCGCCAGCGCAGCCACCCCGCCCGGGCCAGGTGGATGACCAGGTGGAGGCCGTCGCAGTCGAGGTCGAGGAACTTGCCGTGCCTCGACACCCCGGTGATGGTCAGCCCGCCGAGCGCGGTCGCCGGCGGGTCGAACGTCTTGAGCGCCTGGAAGGCCACCACGTCGATCCCCAGGACCGTGCGGCCCACGGCCCGTTCGCGCAGGAAATGGGTGAGCGACTCCACTTCGGGAAGTTCCGGCATGTCCCCAGGGTACGTGCGCGTCCGGCCGTCCACAGCCTGTGGACGGCTACGGCACGCTCCAGAAGGCCAGCTCGTGCGCCATCCCCTCGGCGAACAGCTCCTCGGCCCGCGCCGGGTCCGGCGCGGCCTCGTCGATCATCTGCGCGATCCGCGCGGTGAGCGCCGCGAACGCCGGATCCGCGTACGTGTCCACCCACGCCCGATATCTCGACTCAGCAGGGGAAATTTCCGCCAATATCTGCCCGAGACTCGAATATCCCCACATACACGGATATAGCGCCGCCAGCCCCTCCCCGTACGACGCCGCCGACTCCAGCAGGAACGCCGTGTACGCCGCGCACGCCGGCCCCTTCACCGCCCCCTCCAGATCCGCGCCGAACTCGGCCGACAACGACCTGTGCAGGCTCAACTCGTCGTGGTACGTGGTGTGCGCCAGGTCCACCAGATCACCCAGATGCCCGTCGGGCGCCTGCCAGGCCAGCCGCGCGAACACCCGTACGTAGTCGAGCAGGAACAGGTAGTCCTGCTCCAGCCACGACCTGAACACCGCCTCGGGCAGGTCGCCACGCGCGATGCCGGCCACGGTCGGGTGCTCGAGCTGAGCCCGGAGCAGCGGGCGGCCGACGGCGTGCAACGTCTCCGAGATAGTCATGGCTGGGAGGTTAGTGTCGAAGCATGACTGTGACGATCGCCGAAGAGCTCCTCCTGATCGCCTACAACGACGAGAAGGGCACGCCGCTCGTCGCCGGGACCCAGCTCGACCCGGCCCTCGCCGGCGCGCTCCTCGCCGAGCTGGCCGTCAACGGCCGGCTGGAGCTGTCGGACAAGAAGGTGACGGTCATGGACCCGTCCCCGCTCGGCGACTCCGAGCTGGACGCCACGCTGGCCCGCATCGCCGAGGAGGGCAAGGAGCGCAAGCCCGCCTGGTGGGTCCAGCGGCTGCAGTCGGCCAGGCTGCGCGGGCGCCTGCTCACCAGGCTGGCGGAGTCGGGCGTGCTGACCGAGCAGCGCGGCAAGGTGCTGGGCATCTTCCCCACGACGCGCTGGCCTGAAGCCGACCCCGATGTGGAGGCCGCGGTCAGGGACCGGGTGACCAGTGCGCTGGCGGGCGCCGACCCCGACGCCCGCACGGCCGTCCTGATCGCCATCGCGCACGCGGCCAAGCTCGACCGCAAGGCCTTCCCCGGGGCGAGCAGGCAGCGCGTCAAGGAGATCGCGGAGGGCGCCTGGACGGCCGACGCGGTCGCCCAGACCATCGCCGCCATCAACGCGGTCATGATCACGACGATCACCGCGGCGACCGTCGCCGCGACGACCTCCACCTCCGGGTGAGCCGCGCTAGTTGCCGGTGTCGATGACGTCCTTCGGCACCGGCTTGTCCTCCTTCAGGGCGTTGAAGAGGGCCAGCGCCTTGGGCCGGTCCGACTTGATCGCCTCGCCGCCGTCCGCGAGCCGCTCGGTGCCGCCGAACGGGACCACCGTCGTCACCGGGCTGTCGCCCATCGCCAGCCCCAGCGACAGCAGGTCGAAGGCGCCCGTGTCGCCGTCGACCGAGACCGCGTCGGTGGCGCTCATCGCCAGCGGGATCGACGTGAACGGGTTGATCAGCACTCCGGGGCTGGCCGCCTTCTTCACGACCGCGCCCAGGAACTGCCGCTGCCGCTTGGTCCGCTCGAAGTCGGGCAGCGCGCCGCCCTTGCGGGTCCGTACGTACCCCAGGGCCTGGGCGCCGTTGAGCACCTGCGTGCCCTTCTTCAGCTTGAGGCCGGCCTTCGGGTCGTCCACGGCGGCCCGTACGTTGATCTCGACGCCTCCGATGGCGTCCACGATGCCGACGAACCCGGCAAACCCGATCTCCATGTAGTGGTCGATGTACACGCCCGTGACCGACTCCACGGTGCGGACCAGCAGCTGCGGCCCGCCGTTGTAGGCGGCGTTGAGCTTGTCGCGCCTCTTGCCCGGGACGTCGACGGCCAGGTCGCGCGGGAGGCTGACCAGCGTCGGCTTGTCGCCGCCCTCGGGGATGTGCAGCAGCATCATCGAGTCCGTACGGTTCCCGCCGGTCGCCCGGCCCGTGGCGAGCTTCTTGCGCTCGGCGGCCGACAGGCCCTTGCGGCTGTCGGAGCCGACGAGCAGCCAGTTGGTGCCGGGGGTGTCGGCGGGACGGCCCGGATAGTTGTCGAGCACGCCGTCGATGCCGGCGATCCTGGAGTTGATCCAGAAGAGCATGCCCACGCCCGCCACCAGCAGCACGACCAGGAGCCCGGCGACGATCTTCAGGATCGTCTTTCCGGACACCCGCCTGCGGGGCTTCGACGGGTCCGAGGGGCCGCGCCTCGACCGCAGCGGCTGGGCCGGGCTGTTGCCGGAGCGGGCCCGGCCGTACACGCGCGAACGACCCTGGGGCGGCTCGTCCGGGGCGGAGCCGGGAGAGGCGGCGCCTGACCCCGGCTCGGGGTACTGCGGGGCCGTAGGCAGCTTGTGCGTGGCCGCGCCCGGCCCGCCAGGGGGCGCGGACGGGACCTGGTGGGCCGGCGCGCCCCCGGCGCGCAGGCCGTCACCTGGCCTCGGCGGCAGCGGGCGGCCGTCGCCTGGTGAGCGCATGGCCCGCGTACGGTCGTCCTCAGACACTTCGCCTTCTTCCCTTCGGTTTGTCATAAACGCTACGTCGAACCCCTTACCAGTGAAGACACTCGGCCAAGGTTTTCCCATGGAAAAGTACGCAGAACCAGGGAAGAGTCACCACGGAAACATAGATGCCACCAGCATCGTTACGGTTATGGACGACCTCTATCGAAGGGAAGATCGTGTCCGCTCCGGACCCGTGGAGTCTTTGCCCGTGCGCCAGCACGGGTTCCTCTGAGAGCTCACCATGGTGAGCGCCTATCTGGGCCTGCTGGCCCTCATCCTCCTCACGGCGGCGACCGGCTACTTCGTCGCTCAGGAGTTCGCCTTCGTGGCCGCCGACCGCGCCCTGCTCCGCGAGCAGGCGGCGGCGGGTGACCAGGCCGCCGAAAAGGCGCTCCAGGTCACGTCCCGCCTCTCCTTCATGCTCTCCGGCGCACAGCTCGGCATCACCGTTACCGCACTGCTGGTCGGCTTCCTGGCCGAGCCCGCGATCGCCACGATCGTACGACCATGGCTGGCGGACACCGGACTGTCCGACACCGTGATCACCGGACTCTCGGTCGCCATCGGGGTCTTCGTGGCGACCGTGGTCCAGATGGTCGTGGGCGAGCTCGCGCCCAAGAACCTGGGCATCGCCAGACCGGAGCCGGTGGCCAAGTTCCTGGCGAGCTCGACGCTGGTCTACCTGGCCGTGGTGGGCCCGGTGGTCAAGCTGTTCGACTCGGCCGCGACGGGCCTGCTCAGGCGCGTGGGCATCGAGCCGGTGGAGGAGGTGGAGCACGGCGCGACGCCGGAGGAGCTCTCCCGCATCATCGAGGAGTCGACCATGGCGGGCGAACTCCCCCCGAGACTCTCCGATTTGCTGGAACGGGCGCTGGAGTTCGGCGACCGCACGGCGGAGGAGATCATGGTCCCCCGCCCGCGCGTCGTCGTGCTGCGCTCCGAACAGCCCATCTCGGACCTGATCGAGATCATGCGCAGCTGCGGCCACTCCCGCTACCCGGTCATCAACGAGGACGGCGACGTCATCGGCGTGACGGGCGTACGCGAGCTCCTCTCGTCGGGCCTGCAGGAGGGCGAGATGGCGAGCATCACCCGCCCGGCCCTGCTGGTCCCGGACTCGGTCCCGCTCCCCGCCGTGCTCGACCGGATGCGCGTGGCCAAGGACGACATCGCCTGCGTCATCGACGAGTACGGCGGCCTGGCCGGCGTGATCACGGTCGAGGACCTGGCCGAGGAGCTGGTCGGCGAGCTGGTCGACGAGAACGACCCGGAGCCGGCCGGCGTGGTCGAGCACCCGGGCGGCATCTGGGAGGTCCCGGGCAGGCTGCGGCTCGACGAGGTCGAGCGCGCCACGGGCGTCGCGCTCCCGGAGAGCGACGACTACGACACCCTCGCGGGCCTCGTCCTGGCCAAGCTCGGCAGGATGCCCGACGAGGGCGACACGGTGACGGTGCCGATCGAACACGACACCGACCCCTTCGCAGAGGACGAGCAGGAACACCTGGCAGAGCTGACAGTGATATCTCTCAACCGCAGAGTGCCCGAGTGGGTCCGCGTGGCCCCCGTCCAGCACGCGGAGGTGGCCCGATGACCATGCTCGTCGTCAGCCTCGCGCTGCTGGCCTTCAACGCGCTGTTCGTGGCCGCGGAGTTCGCCTTCGTCTCCGCCAGGCGCCACCGCCTGGAGGAGATCGCCTCCCGCAACAACCGCCTGATCAGGCTGGCGGCCAGGTCGGCGGTCGGGGGCACCAAGCAGCTCTCCCTCATGCTGGCGGGCGCCCAGCTGGGCATCACGCTGTGCACCCTGGGCCTCGGCCAGGTGACGGAGCCCGCGATCGAGCACACCCTGGAGCCGGTCTTCGCCGCCCTCGGCGTTCCGGAGGGCCTGCGCATGCCCATCGCTCTGACGATCGCCCTGGCCCTGGTGACCTTCGTCCACATGGTGGTGGGCGAGATGGCGCCGAAGTCGTGGGCCCTGACCCACCCGGAACGCTCGGCCCTGCTGCTGACCGTCCCCTTCCGCGCCTTCACCTGGGTGATGCGCCCGCTCCTGTCGACCCTGAACGGCCTGACCAACCTCATCCTGCGCCTGTTCGGCGTCCAGCCCAGGAACGAGCTGGTCACGACCAGGACCCCCCGCCAGCTGGCCATGCTGGTGGGCGAGTCAGGCCGCATGGGCCTCCTGGACCGCGACGAACACGACCTCCTGACCCGAGCCCTCCGCCTGGACGACGAGGGCATAGAACGCCTGATGATCCCCATAGGCCAAGCGGTCATGGTCCCGCCCCAGGCAAACGCAAAGGAGATCAAGGAAGCGGCGGCAAAGAGCGGCCACCTCAGACTCCTGGTAGGCACGCCAGGCAACGTAAGAGGCGCCCTCCACGCAAGAGACGCCCTCCTGCAGCCGGCAAGCAAGGCAGAAGACCTCTGCCGCCCGCTACCGAAGCTCCCCTGCGTGACCCAGGTCCCTGAGGCGGTGACGGCCCTGCAGGAGGCAAGAGCCCACCTGGCCCTGGTGACGGCTCAACCTGGCGACGTCATCGGCATGGTGAGCCTCACAGACCTCCTCGGCGAACTCCTGGACACCAGAACCCTCGCCACTGTGACGTAAAACACACTGACAAGTCACCCGAAAGCAGGTTGCAACCAAACGGGCGTACCGTCAAAACACGGCACGCCCGTTACCAACAGGTTCTTGAAAAGAGAGACGCCCCCTCTTGCGATCCATCAAACACTTCGCCAGTGTGGGTCTGCCATGACAGAAGACAGAAGCGCCGGCGGCGACGGAGGGTCTGGGAGATCTCTCCCAGACAGGGGGGTCCGGGGGACCTCCCCCGAAAAAACGCTGGGGGTCCGGGGGTTATCCCCCGGAAGAAATGACGAGGGGACCCGAGGGAGCAAGCCAAAGGCTTGCGACCAAGAGTCCCCAGTCACCGAGTGGGCGAGGAGGGATTTGAACCCTCACGTCCTTTCGGACACACGGACCTGAACCGTGCGCGTCTGCCGTTCCGCCACCCGCCCTTGTGGGTGCGGAAAGAACACTAGCACGGAACAGTCACTGGTACTGAACCCGGATACGATCGCATAAGACACGGGAGCGGAGGAGCTGGGCGCGACAGCCGACGAGCGCCAGGGATGCCGTGACGTGGAACGAGCGGGAACCGGGCGCCGGACGCGTCTGGGGGCCGCGATCATATGCACGGAGGAAGGGAGGTACCCGGTGGGAGTCCTTCAGCGCTTCGAGCGAAGGCTCGAAGGCTTGGTTGAGGGGGCCTTTGCGCGGGCGTTCAAATCTGACCTTCAGCCGGTCGAGGTCGCCAGCGCGGTTCAGCGGGAGATGGATGAGCGTGCGGCGATCGTCGCTCAGGGTCGCACGCTTGTGCCCAACGACTTCGTGGTTGAACTGTCCACGACCGACAGCGAACGGCTTGAGGTCTACGCCGACAGCATCAGTCACGAGCTGGCCAACCTTGCCAGGGAGTACGCCAAGGAACAGGGCTACTCCTTTGTGGGACCGGTCCGGGTCCGCTTCGAGACCGCCGGCGATCTGGCTGTGGGGCTGTTCCGCATCAGGTCCGGCGTCATCCGCGGCGCGACGGTCGAGCAGGACGAGATTCGCCAGCCGGCGAGCGACCTGCCTCCGTCGAGGCCGAACGCCTTCAACGGGCGGCCGAGGCTGCTCGTCTCCACTCAGGACGACCCGCAGGGCGACCGTTCCTACGAGCTCACCACTCCGGTGACCTTGCTCGGCAGGGGCACCGACTGCGATCTTCGTCTGGTCGATCCGGGAGTATCGCGACACCATGCGGAGTTGCGGGTCGAGGGCCAGACGGTGGCCCTCGTCGATCTCGGGTCCACCAACGGCACTTTCGTCAACGGCCAGCCGGTACGCAGGATCGAGCTCCAGAACGGCACGCGAGTGACGTTGGGGCGCACGACTCTGGTGTTCCGGCGCGATTAGGGGTAGACAAGCGGTCCATGTCCGAGCTCACGCTGCTGCTGATCCGGCTCGCCTTCCTGGCGGTGCTGTGGTTCTTCGTCATTGCCGCAGTCGGCGTGATCCGGACTGACTTGTTCGGTTCACGCACGGCTCCTGTGGGTCCACGCAAAGGCGTGAAACCCACCAAACCGGCGGCGAAGCCCAAGAACAAAAAGGGCGAGCCACGCCAGCTCATTGTTACCGGTGGCCCCTTGCAGGGCACCACCATTAACCTCACGGAGACGCCCATCACCATTGGCCGGGCCAATGACGCCACGCTGGTAGTCACCGACGACTACGCTTCCAGCCGGCATGCCCGGCTCTTTCCCCAGGACGGTCAATGGATCGTGGAAGATCTTGGGTCCACCAACGGCACGTATCTCGACCGCTCGAAAGTCACCCGCCCGACCCCGGTGCCGCTCGGTGTTCCGATCCGCGTCGGCAAGACAGTCATTGAATTGCGCAAATGACCATCGCACTCCGCTACGCCGCCCGCTCGGACGTCGGCCTCCTCCGCGAAGGAAACGAGGACTCGGCGTACGCTAGCGGCCGCCTGCTCGCCGTCGCAGACGGTATGGGCGGGCACGCACACGGCGAGGTGGCGAGCTCAGTCGCCATCGCCGCCATGGCCTCTCTGGAAGAGGCCCAACAGGGGGGTGACCTGCTCAACGCCATCGAGGCAGCGGTACGCGACGCCAATCGCAAGCTGCACGAGATGGTGGGGCGGGATCCCAGCCTCAAAGGCATGGGCACGACTCTGACGGCCATGCTCTGGCACGGCACCCAGGTCGCTCTGGTGCACGTCGGCGACTCGCGCGCCTACCTGCTCAGGCGCGGGGAGCTCTACCAGATCACCCATGACCACACGCTGGTGCAGCAGCTCGTCGACGACGGGCGCATCACGCCGGAAGAGGCGGCCACGCATCCGCAGCGCTCGATCCTGCTGCGCGCGCTCGACGGCAGTGGTGAGGTCGATCCCGACCTGACCCTCCGCGAGGCGCAGATCGGCGACCGCTACCTGCTGTGTTCCGACGGCCTGTCGGGCGTGGTGAGCGCGGAGACGTTGCACGCCACGCTCACCAACATCGACGATCCTGAAGAGGTCGTGCGCCAGCTCATCGATCTGGCGAACCGAGGTGGCGGGCCCGACAACATCACGTGCGTGCTGGCCGACGTGGTGGAGATCACCGACGGGCAGCAGGTGCCCACCGAGGCCGCCATCGTCGGCGCCGCCGGCATGACCCGGCTGCATGGCAACCCCCAGGAGACCCATCCGGGGCGAGCCAGCGCGGTGACCGCGCCCCAGCCGGTCCTCACCGACGACGACTTCGATGAGCCGGTCGCCGAGGCGCCCCGGCGCAGGCGTCGTCGTGTGTGGCCCGTGCTGGTCACCGTGTTCGGCATAGGCGTCGTCGCCGTCGGCGTCGGCGGTTATTTTGGATATCAGTGGACCCAGGACCAGTTCTTCGTCGGTGCTAGGGGCGACGAGGTGGTCGTGTTCCAGGGGGTCCAGAGAGAGCTGGGCCCCTTCCAGCTCTTCAAGGTCTCCAAGGCCACGGGCCGGCAGCTCTCCAAGCTGTCCGATGCCGACCAGGCGCTGATCAAGGGCGGCATTCCGGTCACCAATGTCGACGAGGGCATCACGAAGATCAACGCTTTGAAGTTCGCCCAGGAGGACGACAAGGACAGCAGCGACACCCCCGCCACGACCGCCAGTTCGTCGCCCACGCCGACCGTGAGCGCGACCAAGACGAAGCAACGGTAAATGAGCGAAGTCGCAGATTCCCCCATCCCGATGCCGGCCAAGCGCCGCATGGCCCAGCTCGTCATGCTCGCTCTGGCGGTGCTGATCGTCATGGGGGCCTACGCCAACGTGGGCCTGGCGGTGGACGGCAAGGTCCCCGCGGGCATGCTGGCGTACGGGCTGGGTCTGGGCGGCCTGATGCTGGCCGCCTACCTCGTGCTGGCGAAGTTCGCCCCCTGGGCCGACCCCCTGATCCTGCCGCTGGTGACCCTCATCAACGGTCTCGGCCTGGTGATGATCTACCGGCTGGAGGCCGCCAAGATGGGCGGCGCGTCCACCACCAACCAGATCATGTGGACGGGTCTCGGCGTCGTCATGTTCTCGATCACCCTGATCGTGCTGCGTGACCACCGCATGCTCCAGCGCATGACCTACACCGCGGGCGCCGTCGGCCTGGTCCTGCTCGCCATCCCCGCGCTGCTGCCGGGCAGCCTCAGCGAGGTGCAGGGCGCCAAGATCTGGATCCGCATCGGCGGCTTCTCCATCCAGCCGGGCGAGTTCGCCAAGCTGGCGCTGGTCGTCTTCTTCGCCGGCTATCTGGTGGCCAAGCGCGACGTGCTGGCGCTGGCCGGGCGGCGGCTGCTCTTCATCGACCTGCCCAGGGCCAGGGACCTCGGCCCCGTCCTCATCACCTGGGGGCTCAGCCTGCTCGTCCTGGTCTTCGAGAAGGACCTGGGCACCTCGCTGCTGCTGTTCGGGACGTTCATCGCGATGCTCTACATCGCGACCCAGCGCACCTCGTGGGTGCTGATCGGCGTGCTCCTCTTCGTCGGCGGCGCCTTCCTCGCCGGGCAGGTCTTCGACCACGTCGGCGCCCGCTTCGACGCCTGGCTCGATCCGAGCAACCCGATCTACTACGGCAACGACCCCGTCTGCCTGAAGGATCCGCCGGGCGACCCGATGTGCAGCAAGAGCTTCCAGATCATGCAGGGCCTGTTCGGGTTCGGCGCGGGCGGCATCCTGGGCACGGGGCTCGGCGAGGGCAACCCCCAGCTGATCCCGCTGTCGTTCTCCGACTTCATCTTCGCCGCGACCGGCGAGGAGCTGGGCCTGACCGGCCTGATGGCGCTGCTCATGATGTACGCCCTGCTGGTCGAGCGCGGCCTGCGCACCTCGCTGGCGGCCCGCGACCCGTTCTCCAAGCTCCTGGCGGGCGGCCTGTCGTTCATCCTGGCCTGGCAGGTCTTCATCATCGTCGGCGGTGTGACGAATCTCATCCCCCTGACCGGCCTGGTCACCCCGTTCATGTCCCAGGGTGGCTCGGCGTTGCTGGCTAACTGGATCCTTATCGCGCTATTGGTACGCATGTCAGATGCGGCCCGGCGGCCTCCGCCCCAGGCGATCCAGAACGAAGGACTGACGCAGGTGTTCCAGCGATGAACAGCCCTCTGAAGCGCGTGGCGGTGGCCTGCCTGGCCATGTTCGCGCTCCTGATGATCAACGTGAACTACCTGCAGGCGGTGAAAGCGGAGGGCCTGCGCGGCGACGCCCGCAACACCCGCAACTTCTACGAGCGCTACGCCATCGAGCGCGGCCGCATCACGGCGGGCGGCAAGGTGCTCGCGCAGTCCGTCGAGACCAAGGACCCCCGGTTCAGGTTCCTCAGGCAATACCCCGAGGCCAGGCTCTACGCCCACGTCACCGGCTTCTTCTCGCCGGAGAGCGAGAGCGCCGTCGAGAGGTCCGAGAACCAGCTGCTCAACGGCTCCAGCGCCGACCTGCTGCTGCGGCGGAGCATCGACCTGTTCACCGGCGAGCCGACCAGGGGCGCCAACGTCGATCTCACGATCAACCCCAAGGCGCAGAAGGCGGCCTACGACGCGCTGCGGCAGAGCGGCAAGCGCGGCGCGCTCGTGGCGCTCGACCCGAAGACGGGCGGGATCCTGGCGATGGTCTCGCTGCCCACCTACGACCCGACCGAGCTGTCCGGCACCGACAAGGGCAAGGTCTTCCCCCGCTTCGACCAGCTGGCCAAACAAAAGGACCAGCCGCTGCTCAACCGTACGATCGCGCAGACCTACCCGCCCGGCTCGACGTTCAAGGTCGTGACCATGGCGGCCTACCTCGAGGACGACTCCTCGCGCGGGCCGCAGACCACCGTGGACGCGCCGCAGCGGCTGCCGCTGCCCAACACGAACCTCAGCCTGCCCAACTACGGCGGCGCGGCCTGCGGCTCCGGCTCGGTCACGCTGACGTACGCGCTGGAGAAGTCCTGCAACACGCCGTTCGGCAAGATCGGCATGGAGCTGGGCTACGACAAGATGAAGGAGCAGACCGAGAAGTTCGGCATGGGCCAGCCGGTCGCCGTGCCGATGTCGGTCACCGCCAGCGACTTCGGCAAGGAAGAGGACAAGGCGGCCCTGGCCATGGCCTCGATCGGGCAGCGCAGCAACCGCATGACCCCGATGCAGATGGCCATGATCGCCGCGGGCATTGCCAATGACGGCAAGGTGATGAAGCCGTACCTGGTCAACAAGATCACCGACGCCAAGGGCGACACGATCAAGCAGGCCGACCCCGAGGAGCTGTCGGAAGCGGTCAGCTCCGAGACGGCGGGCAAGCTGCGTGAGATGATGGTCAGCGTCGTCCAGAACGGCACCGCAAACCTGGCGCAGGTCCCAGGCGTCCAAGTAGCGGGTAAGACGGGCACCGCGGAGACGGCCGATGGCCAGCCACCGCACGCCTGGTTCATCTCCTTCGCGCCTGCCGAGGATCCGAAGGTGGCCCTGGCGGTCATCGTCGAGTCCGGTGCTGCCAACGTCGGTGCGGAGGCGACCGGCGGCCACACCGCCGCGCCGATCGCAAAGGCCGTGCTGGAGGCGGTGCTGAACAAGTGAGTGACGGTAACCTGCAAGGTCATGCGGCTCCGTAACCGCTATCTCCTGATCTCCCGCATCGCCACAGGCGGTATGGGGGAGGTCTGGCGCGCCCGTGACGAGTTGCTCGGGCGCGAGGTGGCGGTGAAGATCCTGCGCAGCCACATCTACGCCGACCCCACTTTCCGTGAGCGGTTCAGGAACGAGGCGCGCATCACCGCGGCCCTGGCCGACCCGGGAGTGGCGCAGATCTTCGACTACGGCGAGCAGAGCGACCTGGCCTACCTGGTGATGGAGCTGGTGCACGGCGAGCCGCTGTCGGCGATCCTGGCGCGCAACCGCTCCATCGGGCCCGAAGTGACGCTCGACGTGGTGGGCCAGACGGCCAAGGCGCTGCACGCCGCGCACACCTCCGGGATCATCCACCGCGACATCAAGCCGGGAAACCTGCTGGTCACCTCAGAGGGGACCATCAAGGTCACGGACTTCGGCATCGCGCGGGCCCTGGAGGCGGCTCCGGTCACGCAGACGGGCACGGTGCTGGGCACGGCCCAGTACGTCAGCCCCGAGCAGGCCCAGGGGTTCCCGCTCACTCCCGCGACCGACCTCTACTCACTGGGCGTGGTGGCCTACGAGTGTCTGGCCGGGCGCACGCCGTTCCGCGGCGACAGCCAGGTGGCGATCGCGCTGCAGCACCTCAACGAGCACCCGCCGCCCCTCGGGGTGGACGTGCCCGCGCCGGTGCGCGAGCTGGTCATGTCACTGCTGTCGAAGGACCCCACGCGGCGCCCGGCCTCGGCGCTGGAGGTGGCCGACCGGGCCTACCTGCTGCGCGAGTCGCTGGCCAGCGCCGAGCAGGGCGCCGACCTCAGCATGCTCACCGACCCGGGAGGCTTCCGGGTACGCGAGCCGGCTCCGGAGGACGAGCAGGAGACGGACCACCTCCATTCGGCCACCACGCCGCAGGAGCCGGCTGTGGGAAAGCGCCACAGGAGGACGCTGGCCCTGGTGGCCACCGCGGGCTGCGCGGCCGCGGTGGGGCTCAGCGCCATCACGTTCGCCGACCGGCAGCCGACGCAGCCGACGCCGGACGTGGCCGAGCCGACCAAATCGGCGGTGGCGCCGCCGGACCGGGCGACACCCTCGCCCACGAAGAGACGCACCAAGCGGCCTTCCGTGGTTCCGGTGAAGTCACCGAGGCCTATACCCTCGCGGTCAGCTACGGTAAGCAAGTCGGCAACACCTACCAAGAAGCCGACACCGAAACCGACCCCGACCACCCGTACCCCTACGCCCACACCGACCCCAACGCCCACCACTACACCCAAAACTCCGACACCCACCGCCTCGCCGGACCCGGGTGATACAAACCCGCCCAAGGAGGAGACGTGATGCGCTTTGGGGTCGATGATGGACACCGGCGGCCCCCCGAGCAGGCCGGTACCCAAGATGAACGGTAAGGGACAGTGCAGGAAATGACTCAGCCTCGGCTACTCGGAGGTCGCTACGAGCTCGACGGTGTCGTCGGGCGCGGCGGCATGGCCGAGGTGTATCGTGCCCGAGACATCCGGCTGGACCGCATAGTCGCGATCAAAACCCTCCGGTCCGACCTGGCGCGCGATCACACCTTCCAGGCCCGCTTCCGCCGCGAGGCACAATCGGCCGCCTCTCTGAACCACCCGGCCGTCGTCGCGGTCTACGACACCGGCGAAGACGGTACCGAAGGCACCCCCGTGCCGTACATCGTGATGGAGTACGTCGACGGCCGGACGCTGCGCGACCTGCTGCGCCAGGACCGGCGGTTGCTGCCGGAGCGCGCGGTCGAGCTGGTCGACGGCATCCTGCGGGCGCTCGACTACAGCCACCGCGGCGGCATCGTGCACCGCGACATCAAGCCGGCCAACGTGATGATCACGCGCGCCGGCGACGTCAAGGTGATGGACTTCGGCATCGCGCGCGCGATGGCCGACTCCGCGGCCACGATGACGCAGACGGCGCAGGTGATCGGCACCGCCCAGTACCTGTCTCCCGAGCAGGCGCGCGGCGAGCGGGTCGACGCGCGCAGCGACATCTACTCCACCGGTTGCCTGCTCTACGAGCTGCTGACCGGGCAGCCGCCGTTCACCGGCGACTCTCCCGTCGCGATCGCCTACCAGCACGTGCGCGAGGAGCCGATCCCGCCGTCGCAGATCGACCGCGAGATCCCCCCGTGGGCCGACGCGATCGTGCTCAAGGCTATGGCCAAGGACCCCGCCCACCGCTACCAGAGCGCGGGCGAGATGCGGGCCGACATCCAGCGGGCGATGTCCGGGATGCCGACCGACGCCCAGACGATGGCCATGACGGGCAACTTCAACCAGGGCACGCGGATGATGACCGCGACCCAGGCGGGGCAGGGCCCGGCCACGCAGCGCACCACCGCGGTCCCACCCTACGAGTACGACGAGGGCGGCAGTGGCGGCGGCGGCCGTGGCGGGCGGCGCAGGGCGAGCGGCGGCGGGAACAACGCCGTCAAGACCGCGCTGTGGATCATCGTCCCGCTGGCGATCATCGCCGCGTTCATCGGGGTCGGCTACTCGGTGTTCGGGTCGAAGGGCACTCCCACCGCCACGCAGATCACGATCCCGTCGCTGGCCAGCCAGGAGCGCGCGTACGCGGAAGAGCAGCTCAAGAACCTCGGGCTCACCGTCCAGGTGGTCCAGGAGAACAGCGACGACATCGACAAGGGCAGCGTCATCAAGACCGACCCCGCCGAGAACACCAAGGTCCCCAAGAACTCCACCGTCAAGCTGGTGATCTCGAAGGGCCCGGAGAAGGTCAAGGTGCCCGACGGCCTCGTCGGCCAGTCGCAGGAAGACGCCATGAAGGCGCTGGAGGACGCGGGCCTGCGCGGCACGGTCAAGACCAAGATCTCCAGTAAGTCGCAGGGCACGGTCATCGAGACCGACCCCAAGGCGGGCGAGTCGATAGAGAAGGGCGGCGCGGTCACCCTCTACGTGCCCAAGGAGCTCGGCGAGGTGCCCAGCGTGATCGGGCTCACCGTGAAGGACGCCTCGGCCCAGATCAAGGCCGCCGGCTTCAAGCCCAGGGTCGTCGAGCAGCCGAACGAGCAGCCCGAGGGCACCGTCATCCAGCAGAACCCGGGTGAGGGCGCCAAGCAGGCACCGGGCACGACCATCACGATCGTGGTGTCCACAGGTCCCGGCCTGGACACGAACAACCCGCAGCCCACCACGGAAGTGCCTACGGACACGCCCACGGACGACCAGACGGACTTCCCGTCCGACGGCGACCAGCCGACCGACGACAACCCGATCGGCGACGACGGCCTCGGAGGCACCGGCAACTGAGACATGAAGAAGGGCCGCCCGTTCCCGGGCGGCCCTTCTTCATGTCGTCGCTGACACAAGAACGCCCCCGCCGCTCGGGGGCAACGGCGGGGACGTTCACTTGGTAGTCGCTCGCCGGGGGACATTTGTTACAAGATTCCTCGCAGCCAATTCTGGAGCAGCCGATGGCCGTGCTCCGACAGCACGGACTCGGGGTGGAACTGGATGCCCTCGATGGGCGCCTCACGGTGGCGCAGGCCCATGATGACGCCGTCGCCGGTGCGGGCGGTCACGTCGAGCACGTCGGGGACGGTCTCGGGCAGCACGGCGAGCGAGTGGTAGCGGGTCATCCGCACGGGCGAGGGCAGCGTCTCGAACACGCCCTTGCCGTCGTGGGTGACGGGGCTGGTCATGCCGTGGACGAGCTCGGGCGCGCGGGACACGGTGGCGCCGTACGCGACGGCGATGGCCTGGTGGCCGAGGCAGACGCCGAGCAGCGGGCGGCGGCTCTCGGCCGCGTGGTGGACCAGGGGCACGCTCACGCCGGCCGCCTCGGGGGTGCCCGGGCCCGGGCTTATCAGGACGCCGTCGAAGCCGTCGGCGTCGCTCACGCGTACCTCGTCGCGCGGCCGTACGTCGCAGTCGGCGCCCAGCCCGCGAAGGTACTGCACGATGGTGTGGACGAAGCTGTCGTGGTTGTCCACGACCAGCACGCGGCTCATTTCCTCACGCTCACCTCGTCGAGCGTCACCATGGGCTCGAGTAGCGGAAACACGACATACCAGAGTACGACCCCCGCGGCGGCGACCATCACGGCGGCCGTCAGCACCTTGGTCCGCGCGGTGCCGGGCAGCTTGCGCCAGAGCCAGGCGTACATGTCACTCCTCGTCCTCGGACGCGTCCTTGAGCACCCCGTAGACGATCAGGCGCTCGGCGGCCGAGTATTCGGGGTGGCAGGTGGACAGCGTGATGAAGGCCCGGATCGGGCGGATGTCGGGCTTGCCGGGCACGGGGGCGAAAACGTCGACCTCGTCGGGCTTCACGATGTCCTGAGAGGTCACCCGGTACGTGTACGTGGTGCCGCCGGCCTCCACGACGATCTCGTCGTCGCGTTCGAGCTCGTCGATCTCGTTGAACGGCGCCGCGTACGTGGTGCGGTGCCCCGACACCACGAAGTTGCCGACCTGGCCCGGCATGGCGCTGTCCGGGTAATGTCCCGGGCCCTTCTTCAGGTTCTCGGTGTCCACACCCTCGACCACGGCGTACTCGTAGTCGCGGCCCAGCTTGGGGATGCGCAGCAGCGCCATCGGCTTGCCCGGTTCGGGCTTGACCGCCTTCCGCGTCGCCAACTGGCGCTGGAGCAACCGCTGCTGGCTCTGGGTGTACGCGCCGGTGCCCCAGAGCAGGTACGCGCAGAACAGCATCATGATCAGGCCCGCGGTGATGCTCGTCTCTCCCACGGCCCGCAGCGTGGCCCGCATACGATCAGCGTATTCGGGTCAGAAGCCGCAACCGGGGATCGCCATGTCCCGCGCGTGGCGGCTATCCTTGACCACACTTCAATTAGGCTTACCGAAGAGCCTGTGGACGATCCGGAAGCCCAGGCCCTCAGCAGGAGTTACCAGTGCCCAAGTCCAAGGCTCGCAAGAAGGCGGTCTACACCCCGCCGCAGAGATCACAGCAGGTCAAGGTCAGCCCCCGCTGGCTGGCACCCACGATGGTCGCGGCGTGGATCATCGGCATCCTGTGGATCGCGATCTACTACGTCGCACCACGGGCGCCCTTCTTCAGCGACCTCCAGAACTGGAACCTGCTGATCGGGTTTGTTTTCATCATCTTCGGGGTGGTGCTTTCCACCCGCTGGCGTTAGTTCTTTCCACAGCCTTTTCCACAGCCTGGGGAAGTCACACCGCGCTCATGATGGCCGACACCCTGACCATCACGAGCACGGCCAGCACGGCCAGCGCTCCCACGATCGCCAGCACCTGCCACAGAGGCCTGCTGTTCTTGGGAGCGTAGGCCAGCGCCGCCGCGAGCAACGTCCCGACGATCAGGCCGCCGACGTGGCCGGTCCAGCTGATGCGGAGACCGGAGATCGCAGGCATGACGAAGGTGATGAGCAGGTTGAGCCCGATCACCAAGGTGATGCCTCGCACGTCCAGCTTCAGCTTGCGGCCCACGACGAACATGGCGCCGAACATCCCGAAGACGGCTCCCGAGGCGCCGACCGTGGCCGTGGGCAGCGGGTCGAGCCAGAGGCCGAGCACCGAACCGCCCAGCGCGCTGAGCAGGTAGACGGCCGCGAAACGGAGATGCCCGAAGGCTCGTTCGAGATATGGGCCGATCACGAAGATGGCCCAGCCGTTGAACAGGATGTGGAGAAAGCTGCCGGTGCTGTGCACGAAGGCGACGGTGATCAGCCGGTAGTACTGGCCTTCCGCGACTGCCGGCGGCCACATCGCCAGCGCCTCGCCGACTGCGTTGTCGGTGAGGTACTGGGCGCCGAAGACCAGGACGGTGAGCGCCAGGATCGTGTACGTCACGATCGGCGTGCGTACGACGCTGCCGCCGAAGGTGGACTTCGCCTGGCGGATGCCCTTGTTGCCCTCGGCCACGCACTCAGGGCACTGGAAGCCCACGGCGGCGTCGCGCATGCAGTCGGGGCAGATGGGGCGCTCGCACCGCTGGCACCGGACCCAGGTCTCCTTCTCGGGGTGCCGGTAGCACGTGGGCACTGCCTCAGCGGGCTGCTCGGGCTGCGGGGGCGGGCTGGGCGGCTGGCTGGTCATGACCGAAAGCCTATGGCTTACACGCCGTACCCGCGTGTCCCCACCCCTCACCCCTAACCCCGCCACCGACCAGCGGAACGCGGCCAGCGACTGGCGGACGGCGGACGGTGGCCCCAAGGCCCGTCGCCATCGTGCGGCGGCCAGTGCGTCGACCCGTTCATGGAGCCACGTCGGCCGTGTGGGCGTGTGGTGCCCGGGTTGGGCTGGGGTGCCGATGTCCGCCGCTCCTGGGCGGGCAGGGCGGGCGGAGTGCCTCCTGTGGGGGACGGCCGGGAGGGAGGACGGCCGGGCCGGAACGCGACCGGGCCGTCCCATCCAGAGAACGCCGCCACCGCGACCCCGAGGCGCCCGATAAGCGCCTGATGGGGGGACATGGCCCCAAAGCCGGCCCGAGGAGCGCCCGGTGGGGATGTGGCCCCGGGCCGGACGGGTAAGCGCCCGGCGGGATGTAGCCCCGGGCCGGCCGAGGAGTGGCCGGTGGGGGCATGGGTGGGGCCGCCCCACGGCCTGGTGGGTGGGGCGGGGGTGGGTGGTGGGTCAGGCGGGGACGCGGTCGATGGTGACGGACTCGATGACGACGTCCTCGGCCGGGCGGTCCCGGCGGTCGGTCTGGGTCTTGGCGATGGCGTCCACGACGTCCTGGCCCTCGATCACCTCACCGAAGATCGTGTGCCTGCCGTTCAGGTGCGGCGTCGGCACGACCGTGATGAAGAACTGGGACCCGTTCGTCCCCTTGCCGAAGCGGACGCCCGCGTTGGCCATGGCCAGCAGGTACGGGCGGTTGAAGTACAGCTCCGGGTGGATCTCGTCGTCGAACTCGTAGCCCGGGCCGCCGGTGCCCTGGCCGAGCGGGTCGCCGCCCTGGATCATGAATCCGGAGATCACCCGATGGAAGATCGTCCCGTCGTAGTAGCGCGCGGTGCTCTTCTCCCCGGTGCCCGGGTGCGTCCACTCTCGCGAGCCTTCTGCGAGCTCGACGAAGTTGCGCACCGTTTTCGGGGCTCTGTTGGGGAAGAGCTCCACCTTGATTTTTCCACGATTGGTCTGCAGGTTTGCGATCAGCTTCTCAGCCACGAGACAGCCGCCCCCTCTATGTACAGGGTTAGTTCTGTGATGTTTTGAGGACTATGGCCGTAAGGCCTCCAGAGCCATCCTCCCACGGCTCGCCATGATTGAGCCGCCTTGTCCAGGGAAGGTCAGGCTCGGGGCCCCAACGACAGGGGAGGTTGTCGTGTCCCTGACAATGAAAAGACGCCGCGTGGTCATAGAGGTACCCGCCACGTGGACGGGCCGAATGAAGGCCCGGGCCGTGCGAACCGGCCACCTGATGGCGCCCGTGGCGGACCAGGCCAAGATGGCCGCCGCCCAGCGCTTCGAGGACGCCCGCTATTGGGCGGCGCCACGGATTCACTCCGCGGCGCACGGGTTCGAGGATCAGGTCGCTCCCAGGGTCAGCTCCATGCTGATCACGGCGGCCAGGAAGATCGACCCCACGCCCACGCGGTCGCGGCGATGGCCGACGCTCGTTCTGCTGACCGGCCTCGCGGTGGGGGCGATCGGTTACATGTTCTACCGCCGCAACGCCCAGCAGTGGACCGAGCACATGAAGGACTCCGCCTCCGATGCGTCACGTTGGGCCAGTGAGAAGGCCGACAGGACCGCCGAGTCTGCGGACCGGATGGCGGGCCGTGTGTCCGACAAGGCAGATGAGGCATCTCGCAAGATGTCCTGATCCGGTGCTGCCGGAAGGGAAGCGCGTCCTCGGTTGATCCCGAGGGCGCGCTTCCCGTTTCCGGGCCCCCGTTGACGAACCACCAAGCGCTTGCTAAAAACCCGGCATGGCGCTGTCTCCTTTAGACGACTACCCCGTCCACCAGGCCGCCCAGGTCATGCGGCACGTCGCCACCTCCGACCGCAACTTCTACGACCGCTACTACTTCAACTGCCACCCCGGCACCGACGAGCTCATGCTGATCGTCGGCCTCGGCCAGTACCCCAACCTGGGCGTCACCGACGCCTTCGCCTGCGTACGCCACGGAGACCTGCACCGCGTCGTACGGGCCTCCCGCGAGCTGGGAACCGACCGGATGAACACCCAGATCGGCCCCTTCCGCGTCGAGGTGCTCGAAGGGCTCAAGCGGCTCAGGGTGGTCCTGGAGCCAAATGAGCACGGCCTGTCCTTCGACCTGCTCTGGGAGGGCACGATCCCGGCGACGCTGGAGCCGCGGCACTTCCTGCGGTGGCAGGAGCGGGTCATGTTCGACTCGGTACGCCTGGCGCAGACGGGGCGCTGGTCCGGAAATATCAGGATCGGCGAGAAGGACATACCGGTCACGCCCGACCGCTGGCAGGGCACCAGGGACCGCTCCTGGGGCATCAGACCGGTCGGCGAGCCCGAGCCGCCCGGCATCCAGACCAAGAACGCGGGCACGTTCTACTGGCTCTACACGCCCATGCAGTTCGACGACCACGCCATCCTCTGCATCATCCAGGAGGACGAGCGCGGCCGCCGGATGCTGGAGGAGGCCGTACGCGTCTGGCCCGACGGCCGCGAGGAGGAATACCTCGGCAGACCGGACTACCGCCCGGTCTACGCCCCCGGCACCCGCGACGTCGTGGAGGCCACGATCACCTTCTCGCCTCCCGGCGGCAAGCCGTTCGACGTGCGCTGCACCCCGATCCTGCCGGTGCACCTCATGGTCGGCACCGGGTACGGTCTGGAGCCGGACTGGAAGCACGGCATGTACCAGGGCGAGGGGCCGGTCGTGCAGGGCGTGACGTACCGGCTGCCCGACGACGCCGCCAGAATGTGGGGCATGGTGGACGCCGTCGGGCGCTTCGAGTACGACGGGCTCGTCGGCCACGGCCTCTACGAGTACTGGGCGCTCGGACCGCACCCGTCCTTCCCGGAATGACCTAGTCGGTCTTCTCGCAGATGATCTTCACTGCCTTGATGGCGACCGACGGCGCGTCCAGCTTCTCGCCGGGCTGAGCCGGCTGGGCGGGCTGGGCGGTCCCGGCCTGCACGCCGTCGGGCAGCTTGCCGTCCTCCGGGAGGGGCACGGTCTTGGTCACCTCCAGCATCTCGCCGTCCTCCGGGACGGGCACGGCCTTCGTCACCGCCAGCCCCTCGCCCTCCTGCGTGACGGGTCCCCCCGTGGCCCCAGCCAGCGGCGGCGCCTCGCCGTCGGGAAGGGCGTCTACCTTCACCGTGTCGCTGGGCTTGAACTCGCGCACCTTGCCGTCAGGACCGACGATCTTGCCCGCCGGGGCCGTCCGCGCGAACTCGGCCACCTGGACGGTCTTGCCGTCGGCCGTCTTGCAGGTCACCTTCGCGCCGGCGGCGCCCGGGGTCTCGTCGGCCATGGCGGAGCCGGTCAGGCCGGTGATGGCGAGTACGGCGACCGCGCCGAGCAGCGCGAGACGACGCTTGAACATGGGTTCTCCTCACTGAGATCGGTCGAACGCCTCCGAGACTGGCCCGGCGTACCTGAAGTGATCCTGAAGAGGCCCTAAATGATCTTCAGGTTGGCTTTAGGTGGCCTGAGGCACTCTGGTCGGTGTGCGAGTGCTACTGGTGGAGGACGAGGAGCGGCTGGCCGACCTGGTGAAGGGCGGCCTGGCGGGCGAGGGCTTCGCCGTGGACGTGGCCCACGACGGGCGTGACGGCCTGTGGATGGCCACCGAGAACACGTACGACGTGATCGTCCTGGACGTGATGCTGCCCAGGATGAACGGCTACGCCGTCTGCGCCAAGCTGCGCGAGGCGGGCGACTGGACGCCGATCATGATGCTCACGGCCAAGGACGGCATCTACGACGAGGCCGAGGCGCTCGACAACGGGGCCGACGACTACCTGGCCAAGCCGTTCTCGTACGTGGTGCTGCTGGCCAGGTTACGGGCGCTGGTGCGGCGGGGCGGGCGGGAGCGGCCCGTGTCGATCACCGTGGGCGACCTGGTGGTGGACCCGGCGGCGCTGAAGTGCCGCAGGGGCGAGGTGGAGATCGGATTGACGCCCAAGGAGTTCGCGGTGCTGCACGCGCTGGCCCGCCGGTCCGGCGAGGTCGTGTCCAAGGGCGAGTTGCTGGCCCAGGCCTGGGACTTCTCCTACGACGGCGACCCGAACATCGTCGAGGTCTACATCAGCGCCCTGCGCCGCAAGATCGACACGCCTTTCGGGCGGACGACGCTCATGACGGTCCGCGGCGCGGGCTACCGGCTGGAGGCGGCATGAGCCCACTGCGCAAGGCGTCGGCCGCGCTCTCGTCCGTGCGGCTGCGGGCGACCGCCGCCGCGACCCTGGTGGTGGCCCTCGCCCTGGGCCTGGCCGCGCTGGCGCTGGTGGCGGTGCTGCGCGGCACGCTGGAGAACAACGCCGACGCCGAGGCCACCAGGAAGGCCGTGGCGGCGGCGCCGTACGCGCAGACGCTGGACTTCGTGCGCGCCACTCCGCTCTCGCCCGGCGTCACGGCGCCCGCGGACACTCTCGACGAGAGCTCGATCGCCATCACCAAAGACGTGCCCAAGCAGGGCAAGGCCGAGCCGCTCGCGATCGTCGGGAAGAGCGGCACCGTCCAGCTGCGCGACGGCACGACGGCCACGATCGCCGACCCCGACGTCCTGCTGACCGACGACAAGAGCGCCTCGGCCACCGAGTGGGCGGCACCGCAGAAGTACGCCGTCGCCGGCGTCAAGGTGGCCACCGTGGGCGGCCCCGCCATGCTCTGGTCGCGCGTCCCCCTGGAGGGCGCCGAGAAGGCGCTGCAGACGCTCTACGGCGCGCTGCTGCCCGGCGTGCCCGCCGTGCTGCTCGTGGTGGCCGGGATGACGTGGATCTCGGTGGGCCGCGCGCTGGCCCCGGTGGCCGCCATCCGGGCCAAGGTCGCCGACATCACGGCCCGCGACCTGCACCAGCGCGTGCCCGTACCCGGCTCGAAGGACGAGATCGCCTCACTGGCCACCACCGTGAACGGCACCCTCGACCGCCTGGAGACGGCCGTGGACACGCACAAGCGGTTCGTCGCGGACGCGGCGCACGAGCTGCGCAGCCCCATCGCCACCCTGCGTGCCCGCCTGGAGCTGGCCGAGCCCAGCGAGCTGACCAGGGAGGCGCTGGCCGACGTCGAACGCCTGCAGTTCCTGGCCGCCGACCTGCTCATCCTGGCCAAGCTGGACGCGGGTGAGCCGCTGCGCGCGGCCGAGCTGGACCTCGGCCAGGTGGCCGCCGAGGAGTCGGTACGCGCCAGTCGGCGGCCCGAGGTGCGCCTGGAGCTGGACATCGAGCCGGACGTGGTCATGAAGGGCTCCCGCGCCCACCTCGACCGCCTGATGACGAACCTGGCCGACAACGCGGTCCGGCACGCCGCCTCCACCGTTCGGGTGCTCGTACGCGCCGAGGAGGACCAGGCCGTGCTGGAGGTGCGGGACGACGGGCCCGGGATCCCGCCGGAGCAGCGGGAGGCGGTGTTCGCCCGGTTCACCAGGCTGGACGAGGCGCGCGCCAGGGACGCGGGCGGCGCGGGGCTGGGGCTGCCGATCGCGCGGGACATCGCGCACCTGCACGGCGGCACGCTCGTGTACGCAGATTCCGGATTTATCGCCAAATTTCCCCTGAACCACTGAAGATCTGCAAACGTGTGAGTGGTTGAAGGAGGCAACAATGCTCACACGCCGCGCATTGATCACCAGAGGCAGCGCCGCGGGCGCAGGAGTCGTGTTCCTGTGGCCGCGCCCGGCAGAGGCGGAAGCGGAGGCGGCCAAGCCCGTCCTCGCCACCACCAAGAGCATCCCAGTAGGGGGTGGGAAGATCGTCCAGGGCAAGTACGTGATCACCCAGCCGACGAAGGGCGTCTACAAGTGCTTCAGCGCCAAGTGCACCCACCAGGGCTGCACGGTGGCGAGCGTCAGCCGCGGCACGATCAACTGCCCGTGCCACGGCAGCAAGTTCAAGATCTCGACGGGCGAGCGGGTGGACGGCCCCGCCAGGAAGCCGCTCCCCGGCAAGAAGATCAAGGTCTCGAAGGGGAAGATCAGGCTGGCTTGATCGGCAACGCGTAGGTGGTGCTGCGCTTGGTGATCTCGAAGCCGGCGCGGGCGTACACGTTCACGGCCCCCGTGGGGTTGTCGGCGTCCACCCCGAGCCCGGCACTCTCGTAGCCCTGATCTCCGAACGCGGCAAGGGCGTGCCCGATCAGCGTGCTCGCCACGCCCTTGCCGCGCCACTCCCGCAGCGTGCCGATGATCTGGATCCACGCCTGGCGCTCGCCGCGCCGGGCGGCGGCCTCGAAGAAGTGCGTGATCAGCACCCCGACCGCGCGGCCGCCGGCCAGGGCCACGAAGGACGACTCGGGGCGGAAGTTCCTGGAGCCGGTCATCATGGCGCGCCAGCTCTCGGACGTGTGCCGCACGCTGCCCCAATGGTCGAGGAACGACTCGTTGCGCACGAGGCGGGCGCCTTCGTCGAGTTCGGGCGACCAGGCGACGATGGAGACGCCGTCCGGCGGCCGCACCGCGGGCAGGTCGCCCGGCAGGCTCCGCTCCATCCGGGCGAACCACCGTACTGCCGTGAGTCCGGCCCCCTCCACCAGCGCGGCGAGGTCGGACCGGCCGTCGGGGACGTCGACGTGGAGCTCCAGAGGGACGCCGGGGTGAGCCCGCTCGCTCACCCCCGGCGCCGTCCGGATGCTCCAGTCGATGATGTGCCTGCCGAGCCCCTGCCCGCGGTAGGCGGGGTGCACGCCGCCCGAAAGGCGCATCATGTGCAGGTCGTCGGCAGTCTGCCTGACGGGGAGGTAGCCGAAGGCCACGATCCGGTCGCCGTCCCTGGCCGCGAGCGTGCCCGTGTCCAGATCGATGAGGTGGCTGGAGACCTGCTCAGCCACGTCGTCGACGTCGTGGACCTCGCCGGTCCTGTCCTCGGCCTCCATGGCGGCCCAGAGCTCGGCCAGAGCCTCGGCGTCGTCCGCCGTCAGCGGTCCCCATTCCATGACCGGCAGCCTAGGCGAGCCTGGTGGCGCACCCCAACCGGGTTCCGATGTGGGTCAGGCCCTCGGCGAACGACCGGCGCGTACGTTCGCGGAACCCGATGAACAGCCGGTTCGCCAGGGCGACGGCCCAGTGGTGGCCGGCCACGTTGTACACGCGGTGGACCAGGCGCGTGCCCCCGTGGTCGGGGGTGACCGACCACTCGCCGCGGTACCACCAGCCGCCCTGGTAGGCCAGGACGTGCTCGCCCAGCTCCGTCCTCGGTATGGCCCGTACGATCTCCGGCCACACCCGCTCGACCGGAGCCTCGATCACTCCGGCGACCTCGACGATGAGCCGCCTGCTCACGGCGCGCTCACCCGCGTGTTCTGGAAGGAGGCGAAGCGCCAGCCCTCGGCCGTGCGGACGGCGGTCATCGTGATGACGGACCGGCGGCCCGGGTCGGCCGCGCCGTTCACGGACGAGCCGCCGCCCGTGATCACCAGCGCGACGTCGTCGGTGAGCGGCTTGATCAGCGGCTCGCCGCCGCCCCCTTCGAGCTTGATGTCGAGCTTGAACAGCTCGCGGTGGGCCTCCTCGATGGCCTGCCGGCCCTCCAGGTGCTGACCGAAGAACGTGATGTAGTCGGCGTCCTCGGTGAAGAGCCCGGCGTAACCCTCGGCGTCCCCGGAGTTCCAGGTCTCCGCGATCCGCGCGAGCAGCCGAACGATCTCTGTGGACATGGCACTGCTCCCTGTGTCGCGGCGCCTATCCTGTGAATGCGAGTTCGGGCAGGGCAGGCGCCTTGTTCGGATTTCCGGCCGCCGGGGTGTTGGCGCACCTCGGCGGCCCTTCTCACATCTCGGCCGTGGTGTCCCAGTCGAGCTCTCCCTTGTCGAGCCGGTCGAGCAGCCCCCTGATCCAGCCGAGCTCGGCGGTGTAGAGCGCCTGCTCGCACTCCACCTCCAGCATGAGGATCGCGGGCAGGCCGCTGTCGGCCATGGCTCGCAGGTGGGCATCCATCCCGGCGAGGACGCCCTCGATCGTGGCCGCGCGCCCGCGCAGCGCCCGCTGCGCCTCGGCGAGCGGCAGGCAGCCGATGAGCGAGACGGCCGCGACGAAGGCACGCCGGTCGGGATCGGGTTTCTCCAGGAGCTGCCGCAGCCGGGTGACCAGCTCCTTGCGGCCCTCGTCGGTGATCTCGTAGACCGTGCGCTCCGGCCTGCGGCCCTCGCGGTCGGTCTTCGAGGGGACGATCAGCTCGTCCTTGGCCAGCCGCTCCACCGCGTGGTAGAGGCTGCGCGGAAGGCCGGTGATGTAGTCCTTGTGCGTGTCGATGATGAACCGGTGCAGCTCGTACGGGTGGCTCGGGCGCACGGTGAGCAGGGCCAGCACGGTCAGGCCGACCAAGCTGTGGCGTTGCGCCATGATGCCTCCCTCCATATTGCACTTTGCAATATAACTCAGACATCCAGCTGCAGGAAGGTCCGCTCGATCGCCTGCCTGGCCACGTCCTCCGGATAGGGGAAGAGCTTGATCAGGTCACGCAGGCCCTCCACGTGGGCCCGCCTGGCCAGCTCGGCCACGAGGGCCAGCTCGGCCTGCTGCGCCTGCGCGTACGCCCGGTCCACGACCGCGCCGTGCCCCGGCACGATCACCTGGTCGGGCAGCTCGTCCAGCATCGCCGCCGTGGTGAGCGGCCAGTCGAGCGGGTACGAGTCGCTGAACGCCGGCGGCGCCCCCTCCTCCACCAGGTCGCCCGCGAACACCACGCCCGCGTCCGGCACGTGCACGACCACGTCGTTGCTGCTGTGCCCGAGCCCGAAATGCTGCAGATGCACGATCCGGCCGCCGATGTCGAGGCTGGCCGCGCTCGTGAACGTGTGGTCCGGCGGCACGATCGTGACCTCCTCGAACTCCTCACGCTGCTCGGGCCGCCCCTTGATCATTACGGCGCGCTGCTCCTCGCCGTACTGCTCGATCTCCTCGGCGCACCTGACGTGGCCCCAGATCTCGGCGGGGCGGAAGATCGCGTTGCCGAAGTAGTGGTCGAAGTGGGAATGGCTGTTGACGACCGTCCACGGGCTGGCGGTGATCCTCCTGACCGCCTCGACCAGGTCACCGGCCTCCCTGTGTGAGGCGCGCGTGTCGAGGACCAGGCAGTGCCCGTCGCCCACGACCAGACCCACGTTCATGTCGTACGACTTGTGGCGCCGGACATAGACCCGGTCGCCGACCTCCTGCCATTGCTCGTTCATGCCAACGAACCCTACTTTCAAGCCGCGTCATTTGAGGTATTCGAGCACTGCAAGCACCCTTCTGTGCCCGTCCGCGGCGGGCGGGAGGTCGAGCTTGGCGAAGATGTTCGCGATGTGCTTGGCCACGGCCGCCTCGGTGACGAACAGCTCCTTGGCGATCGACGCGTTCGTCCGCCCCTCGGCGATCAGGCCGAGCACCTCCTGCTCGCGCGGGGTGAGCCGGGCCAGCGGGTCGCGGCGCCGCCTGAGCAGCTGGCGGACCACCTCCGGGTCCACGACCGTGCCCCCGGCGGCCACCCGGTCGAGCGCGTCGACGAACTCGCGTACGTCGCCGATGCGCTCCTTCAGCAGGTAGCCGACCCCTGCGCCGGCGCCCGGCTCCAGGAGCTCGGCGGCGTAGGTCTGCTCGACGTACTGGCTGAGCACCAGGACGGCCAGGTCCGGATGCCGCTGGCGCAGCTCCAGCGCCGCCCGCAGCCCCTCGTCGGCGAAGCCGGGCGGCATGCGCACGTCGGTCACCACGGCGTCGGGGCGGTGCTCGGCGACGGCGTCGAGCAGGGCGGGCGCGTCGCCGACGGCGGCGGCCACGGTGTGGCCGAAGCGTTCGAGCAGCCCGACCAGGCCCTCCCGCAGCAGGACGGCGTCCTCGGCGATCACTACGCGCACGGTATCTCCGCTCTCATCAGGGTCGGACCGCCGATCGGGCTCGACAGGGACAGCCTCCCGTCCACCACGGCCAGCCGGTCGGCCAGCCCGGTCAGCCCCGTGCCCCTGGCCGGGTCGGCGCCGCCCACGCCGTCGTCGCGCACCTCCACGACCAGCGTGCCGCCCTCGACCCGCCCGGTGACGGCGCCCCTGGTGGCCCGGCTGTGCTTGGCCAGGTTCGCGAGGGCCTCGCTGACCACGTAGTACGCGGTCACCTCCACGGGCGCGGGCAGCCGGCCGGCCAGCTCCACCTCCACGTCCACGGGCACGGGCGAGCGCCCGGCCACGTCGCGTACCGCCGCGCCCAGCCCGCGGTCGGTGAGCACCTGCGAGTGCACGCCCCTGATCAGCTCGCGCAGCTCGGCGAGCGCCCGCTTGGCCTCCTCGTGGGCCTGCCCGACCATCCGCCCCGCGGGCGAGTCGTCCGGCAGGTCCAGCCGGGCCATGCCGAGCGCCATCGACAGGGAGACCAGCCGCTGCTGCGCGCCGTCGTGCAGGTCCCGCTCGATCCTGCGGCGCTCCGTCTCGAACGCGTCCACCAGCCGCGCCCGTGACCGCAGCACCTCGTTGAGCTCGGAGCCCTGCGGCGCGAGCATCGCGCGTACCATCGCCCCCCGGGCGCCGCCCCAGGCGGTGATCGTGTACGCGGCGACGGGCAGCAGCAGCACGCCCGCCACGGAGCCCACGACGGCGACCCCGGGCTCCGCCTCGGGCTGCACGACCGGCGAGAGCATCAGGACCACCGGCCCGCCCACCGTGAACCCCAGCATGATCAGATCGATCCACCACAGCGCGAGCACCGTGATGACGGCCAGCCCGGCCTCCCGCCCGCGCCCGCCGGGCACCTCGGGCAGCGGCACGCCGTCCACCAGCCGCAGCCTGCGCCGCTCGAACCAGGCGACAAGCGGCAGGCACAGCGCCAGCACGACCGGGGCCGCGACCACGCCGAGCGGGATCGTGGCGAACACCGCGGCCCCGACGGCCACGCCGGGGACGGCGCTGGCCAGCAGGTACGCCGCGCACCGCCAGGGCCACGCGGAGCCCAGGAAAGGCAGCGGCCGCTGCGTGAGCGCCTCCAGCGCGGTCCGGTTGAGCACTTTCTGACGGTATCCGCAGGTTGGCGGGCCAGGCAGTAGTGCTGGGTCTACTGTCCGAGGAAGCGGGTGAGCACCGGGGCCAGCGCCTTCGGGTCCACCATGTGCGTCTGGCCCTCGATGGTCTCGCGCACGGCGCCCGGGACGAGCTCCGCGATCGCGTCGGCGGCGCGGGCGAAGAAGTCGCCGCCCGTGGCCACCAGCGTGGGGCAGGCGATGCCGGGCAGGCGGTCGGCGGGCGGGTGGCCGTCGCCCAGGCAGGCGGCGTCGTACGCGAGCGTGGGCGCGATGGCTTCCAGGCCCGGCCACATCGGCGACTCGCGGGCCTGCTCCACCATCTCCTCGGTGGCGCCCGCCGTCACCATGAACAGCGCGAACGCCTCGCCGCGGCGGCCCTCGGCCAGCAACGCGCGGAGCCGGTCGGTGTACTCCCGCGAGCGCCGCGGCCCGTCCGGCGCCACGTCGTAGGGCACCTCGTACACGGCCAGTCTCGCGATCGGCAGCCCCGTGGCGGCGGCTTCGAGCGCGAGCGCGCCGCCCGACGAGATCCCGAACAGGTGCGCCGCCCCACCCGCCTCGGCGATGAGCGCGGCGATGTCCTCGATCTCGCGGTCGACCTCGTACGGGAGGGTGTCCTCGCTCTCGCCCCGGCCGCGCCGGTCGTAGTTGTAGACGGTGAACCGCTCCGCCAGCTCGTGCGCCAGCTGCGCGTTGGCCGAGCGATCGACCGCGGCGCCGCCGACCAGGACGATCGCGGGGCCGACGCCCAGCCGGTCGAACGCGATGGACGTGCCGTCTTTCGCCGTGACGCGGTACATGTGACTCCTCCGGAGGCCCTTGTGACCACCCGATCTCGATGGGTGACTATCGGCGGCGGCGTTATGGGACTACCGTCGTGCGCATGGCGATCCCCATTCCATCACGGCGGAATTCCGCGGACAACGACAAGGCCCCTGACACCCCCGCCGCACCGTCCTGGCCTATGTCGGCTCCCCGCCTTTCCGCCGAGCCCAGGGCACAATCCGGGGAAACAGCATCAATCATCGTAAATTTAGACAAGGCGACACTTGATGCGGTTCATCAAAAAGCGCGGTCCGATGGCCGTATGATTTCCGATGTGATTCGCGCCGCGGTGGAGCGCGAAGTGGGCAACATGACGCACGCGACCATCTTGATCCAACGCTGGAACCTGCAGTGCGACGACCTCGACAGAGCGGCCGACGCCCTCAAGGTGGACCGGATTTCGGACGACGTGATGCTCAGGCTCGGCCTGCATCGGAATCAAGAGGATTGACCATGCTTCCTGGGCGCGTTCTCGATGTGGGAGCGCTCGTCGACATCGCGGTCGCCAAAACGAATCATTCGCGCAGCATCGCGGCGCTGTGTCTTTATCGGGGCGGCGGACTGTGCATTCCCACGACCGCACTCACCCTCGTCTATTCGATCGTCCCGCTCGCCACGAAAGTCGAACTCTTCGATCTGATCAGTAGCTCCGCCGTCCAGGTCGACGACCTCACCGCGGGAAAGGTGCCCGACATCGCCGAGATCCTCGACGGATCGAGCGACATCACCGCGGGCCACGTGATCTTATGCGCGCGGGCCACCCAGTGGCCGATCCTCACCGACCGCCCCGGCATCCTGCGAAATCTGGACCCGGCGATCCTCGTCGATCCCCTGCCTGAGCAGAACTGACCTATCAGGCCAGGCTGATGCCCGGTTCACCCACTATTGTGGGGGCCCGGACACACGAGGAAGCGGATCCACCTTGGCACATCGCGCCCTGGTCATCGCCCTGCTGCCCGCGATCGCGCTGCGGGTGCTCGCCGTGCTCGGATACCCTCCGTCGATCCTCTTCTACGGCGACTCGTTCGCCTTCCTGCGCGAGGAGTTGACCCCCGGCACCACCAGGCCCTCCGGCTACTCGCTGCTGCTGGCGCTGCTGCGCCCCACGCACAGCCTCACGCTGGTGACGGTCCTGCAGCACCTGCTGATGCTGGCGCTGGCCGTGGCGGTGTACGCGCTGCTGAGGCGGCGCGGCCTGCCGGGCTGGGGCGCCGCCCTGCTGGTCACCCCGCTGCTGTACGACGAGTTCCTGGTGCTGCTCGAACACATGATCATGGCGGACGCGGTCTTCGTCGTGCTGGTCACGGTCGCGATCCTGCTCGTGGTCTGGCGGGTCACCCCCACCACGGCGGCCGTCGGCGGCCTGCTGCTCGGCCTGGCCGGGATCACCAGGACGGTCGGCCTGCCGCTGCTGATCCTCACGGCCGCCTACCTGCTGATCAGGCGGTACGGCTGGCGCCCGCTCGTCGCGCTGGTGGTGGCGGGCGCGATCCCGCTGGGCGCGTACGCCACCTGGGCGAAGGTGGAGAAGGGGAAGTTCGCGCTGACCGAGGCGGACGGGAACTTCCTGTGGTCCAGGACCATGAGCTTCGCCGACTGCTCGGTGATCAAGCCTCCGGAGCGGCTGGCCGTGCTCTGTCCGAACATGCCGGTGGAGCAGCGCCCGTACCCGCCGTACTGGCTGTGGGAGAGCTTCTCCCCCCTGCTCAAGGTGCCGGGGACGGCCAATCGCAACCAGCTCGCCGGGGAGTTCGCCAGGGCGGCCATCCTCGCCCAGCCCGTCGATTACGCCGCGGCGGTCGCGACCGACCTCACGCAGCTGCTGCGCTGGGAGCGCACGGCCGTGGACGAGAAGACGCCGTACAAGTTCCCCTCCGCGGAGCGGCCGCTGAGCGAGTCGGTACGCGGCATCGCCGAGTCGTACGAGGCCGGGCCGGCCGCCACCCGGGTCGTGGAGCCGTTCGCGGGGTGGCTGCGGGCGTACCAGCGGTTCGGGTACGTGCCGTTCCCGCTGCTCATGCTGGCCCTGGTCGGCGCGCTGGCGACGGCGCTGGTGCGGCGGCGGTGGGACGCGCTGCTGCCCGGGGTCACGGCGCTCGCGCTGGTCTGCTCGCCGCCGTTCCTGGCGGCCTTCGACGTGCGGTACGTGATCCCGGCGATCCCGCTGGTCTGCCTGGCCCTGGGACTGGCCCTCGGCACCCGGTCGCCGTCCCCGCAGGAACGCGCGGGGACCCCCAGCCCTGAGCTTTCCCGGACCGCCACCTGAGTGCTAGGGTCACATGTAAGGAAATTATTACACGTGACGGGAAGCCATGACAGTGCCGGGACCGACGGGTGACGACCTGGTCGAGATCTTCGCGGCGCTGGCCAACCCGCTGCGGCTGCGCATCATGGCGGTGCTGGCCGACGGGCGCGACTACGTCAGCCACCTGGCCCGCGAGATCGGGGTGAGCCGCCCGCTCCTCCACATGCACCTGCAACGGCTCGAGGCGGCCGGGCTGATCGTCGGCACCCTGGAGCTGTCCGACGACGGCAAGGCCATGAAGTACTACGAAGTCGCGGACTTCAGCCTGCACCTGACCGCGTCGGCGCTGGCCGAGGCGGCCAAGACCCTCACCAGGCCGGACCCGGGGAAGGGTCCAGGACCCAAGGAGCACTCCTGATGATCGATTCTTGGCCCGCGGCGATCTTCTCGTTAGGGGTGCTGCTCGTGGTCGGCTTCCTGATCGCCCTTTTCGCCGTGGGGATGTTCGAGATGCGCAAGGCCAAGCTCGACGCCCATCAGGCGGACGACCTGCGGCAGCTCGTGCGCCGGTTCGAGCAGCTCGCCGAGAACACCATGGACGCCCAGCAGCGGATGGCCGCCGACCTGGCCGAGCTGCGCGCCCGCACCACCTCGATCGAGCAGATCCTAAGAACCGTCGAATAGCGCGACGTAGCGGCGTTGCCAGGGGGTCTCGACGGCGTGCGAGTCGTAGTGCTCGCGTACGTAGGCGACGGCCCGGTCGCCGGGCACCCCGTCGAGCACCGCCAGGCAGGCCAGGGCCGTGCCGGTGCGGCCACGGCCGCCGCCGCACGCGACCTCGACCCGCTCCGACTCGGCGCGGGCCCACGCCTCGCGGAACGCGCCGGCCGCCGCGCCCCGGTCGGACGGGAGCCAGAAGTCGGGCCAGCGCACCCACCGGTGCTCCCAGTCGACGGCCGGAGGCCGGCGGCCCAGCAGGTAGAGAGCGAACGTGGGAAGCGGCCCCTCGGGGAGCGGACGGCGCAGCCCCCGGCCGCGGACGAGCCGGCCCGAGGGCAGCCGCAGCACTCCCGCCGCCGTGGGCTCCCAGGTGGCTGTCATGGTGCGAGCGTAGCCGCGGGGGCTGCCAGGGTACGCGATCTTCAGCTCTCGGCGGACTTCAGCGGACTTCAGCGGACTTCAGAGGCCGAAAGCACCACCCTGCACGAGGATGACCACACCGAGCCCGATCAGGACGAGGGGCAGCAGGATGTGCCCCCATCGGCTGAGCGCCCCGGCGATCAGCGGGCGGGTGGCGAAGAACCTCCCGGCCAGGCACCAGACGGCGACCAGGATCAGGAAGACGACCACGTACACGGTCATGCCCGAGGTGCCGGACGTGGCGAAGACGGGGACGTAGACCCCGATGTTGTCGCCGCCGTTGGCGAAGGTGACCGCGGCGACCTCCAGCGCCTTCGGCCCGCCGCCCCGCACGGGCGGGTCGTCGTCGTCGCCGGCGCGGTCGCGCCACACCTGCCAGGCCGCCTTGAGGCCCAGGGCGAGGGGGAGCAGGCCGAGGTACGGGACGGCGGGCTCGGGCAGGAACGTGGCCCCGAAGGCGGCCGCGACGGCGACCACGAGGATCCCGGCGAAGCCGATGTACTGCCCGAGGACGATCCGCAGGTGCCCGGCCCCCTGGGCGAAGAAGAGCGCCAGGATGACGATGTCGTCGATATTGGTCACGGCGAACAGGCCGGCGGCTTGCCCGATGATGCCCGCATTCACGCCTGGAACCGTACCGGACCCTCACGACGTTGGAACGATCCCTGCCGTCCCCGGGTTGACAGTCATCCTGACACCTGGGCCCCCAGCTTTCTGACGCAGATTGCGGCGTATGTGGTCACATCCGGTGAACTCTCGCTCATCCTTTGTTATGGTCACTCACTGTCCAGAAACGGACACCCTTTACCCGAGGAGGATCATGAGGACCCCGAGGACCGTCGCCATCACTGCGGCTGTGGCGGCGACAGTCGCTCCCCTGCTGGCCATCGCGACCCCGGCGAGCGCCCAGCAGTCCACCGAGACCACCAAGAGCGTCCAGAGCTTGCCGCTGCTGGACTGGCTCTCCCTCGATAGCCTCAACCCGACCGAGCAGCTCAAGAAGGTCAAGGAGCTGCTCGGCACCGGTTACGTCCCCGAGGCGTTGAGCGTGACCAACGCCGCCAACCCGCAGTACACGTCCGTCTGGATCAAGGACACCACCCGCAAGGTGAGCGTCCTGCAGGGCCTGTCGGCGACCGACCTGCCGGCGCGTATCGCCGAGCAGGCGAAGAGCGGCTTCGTGCCGTCCATGATCACCGGCACGGGCACGGGCCCCAGCGCCATCTTCGCGGCGGTCTTCGAGAAGACGACCGAGAAGGTCCAGTCCAAGCTCGGCATGACCAAGGACGTCTTCGCGTCCGCCAACGCCAAGCTCGCCGCCGCCGGCTTCAGCGTCGCCTCGCTGGACGTCTACGGCACGGTCGAGAAGCCGCTCTACGCGGCCGTCTGGGTCGCCGGGGCCGCGACCGGCGCCGTGCAGGTGACCACCGGCCAGACGGTCACGCAGCGCGGCCAGGAGCTCCTTGCCAAGACCAAGGAAGGGCTGCGTCCCGTCCTCATGGCCGTCGAGCCCGGCAAGCTCTACACCACCGTGTGGAGCAAGGGCAGCGCGACCGGCCTGAAGGAGTACCTGAACCTGTCCAAGCTGACCTACACGCTCAAGGCCACCGAGCTGAAGGCGCTGGGCTACCGTCCCGAGGTCCTGGACACCGAGGGCAGCACCATCGCGGCGATCTGGAGCAAGGGCTAAGACCCGGATCGTGGTGCCGTGCACCGGCGATCAGCGAACACACCCGTCTGATCGCCGGAACGCGCGACACCGGGCTCAGCGGTCGAACCAGCGGCCCGCCGCCGGGCGCAGCAGCAGGACGACCACTGCCAGCGGGATGAGAAGCCCGGCCAGTGTGGTCCACGTGAGGTCGCCGTCGGCCGCTCTGAAGATCAAACTGCCGCCGCCGAGGACCCCCTCGAGGGCGACGGCGCCCCAGCGCACCGCCTTCCTCCGCGACGACCAGCGGAAGACCAGCCAGACCATGAGCGCGGTGGTCAAGACGGCATACAGAAGCTGCAGTACGTACGTAGGGCTGAAGATGACGGCCCCGAAGTCAATCATGATGACGATCCCCAACAGGCCGAGGGCCACGTCGAGGATCATGATCAACCTGGCGGCCCGCACGGCGGCCGGCATGGGCACGGCCTGAATAGCCTCGGTCACGCGATCATTCTGCACCTCCACGAACGCGGGCATAATGGCGGACAATGCCGGAAATTCGGGAAATATCTGAGTATGCGGCGGCGATCGCGCCCGTCATCGACGCGGCCCAGGTCAACGTGCACGCTTCCGCCCGCAGAGCGATCACCGCACTGGCCGAGACCACCGGCGTGAGCACAGGGCTGCTGTACGACCTCAGATTCGTGCTGCCGCTGCGCCCGCTGACCCGAGCCGGCCTGAGCGCCGTCTACCGCTACCGCGACGCGGCCGAGCGAGAGGCCGGGATCCGGGAGCACCTGAGCGAGGGCACCCTCGCCGAGGACCACGACGGGGCGCTGAGGGCGACGGCCTCGGGGCTGGCGTTCATCCGGGAGCTGTACGAGGCGCACAGCGCCGCCGCCGGCCGGAGCTGGGCAGGACAGGACCTGCCCCGGCTGGCCCACCTGACCGGCAGGGTACTCGACGGGGCCGAGCGGCTGCCGGGCGGCGCGCTCGAACTCGTCGCACCTCCCTACGAGCCCGAGGGGAGCGGGCCGGGCCTGCTCCTGTTCAACCGGCTCGCCGTCCTCCGTTACCACCGCGCCGACGCCCACGCCCACGCCTGGCAGGCGGAGGGCCTGTCCGCGGCCGAGATCGTCGGCCTGCGGGACGGGCCCATCCGTGCGCGGATCGAGGCGGAGACCAACCTGTGGGCCGCGCGGCCGTACCAGGCGCTGGCCGAGGACGAGCGGCGGGCGCTGTACGACGGCCTGCTGAAACTGATCTAAAGCGCCGCCAGCAGGCGGCCCACCTGGGTGCGGTCGTTCACGCCGAGCTTCTCGTAGGCCGCCTGAAGGTGATTGGCGGCCGTACGCGTGGACAGCGTGAGCCTGTCGGCGATCTGCCGGTTCGTCAGCCCGGCGGCCGCGAGCTGGAGGATCTCCCGCTGGCGCGGTGTCAGCTCGGGCGTGGCCAGCTCCACCAGCGCCGGGGTCGACACGCCCGGGCAGCGCCTGGCCAGCGCCCACGCCCTGGTCTGCGCGCCCTTGGCCAGCGTGCCGCGGCCCGCGTCCCGGTACGCCGCCGCCTCCTGGGCCGTGGCCTCGGCCGCGTACAGGAGCATCCCGAGCCGTTCGAACTCCCCGGCCACCGCCCGGAGCTCGACCGGGTCGCCGATCGCGCGGGCGTGCCTGGCAAGGAGCACGGCCAGGAGACCGTCCACCCGACCGGCCAGCCTGGCGGACTGGTCCGGGGCGCCGAGCCGTACCAGGTCGTGCAGCGCGAACATCAGGCCGGCGTGCAGCTCGTGCCGCTCGGCGTGGTCGGCCGCCGCGAGGCACAGCCGTACCGCCTCGTCAAGCTCGCCGCCGGAGGCCGCCACCCACACCTCGGCCTGCAGCACGTGCTGCCGGGTGAAGGCCCACCTGGACGCCGTCGCGCCGGCCTCCGCCAGCACCTCCCGAGCCTGCTCCGTACGGCCCAGCAGCGCCAGCGCGTGCGCCTGCTCGGCCAGCACCCGCCCCAGATAGGGCTCCCGCCCGGGCATCCTGGCCAGGTCGTCCCGGCACCAGCGCAGCGCCCCCGCGACGTCCCCGCGCAACCGGCCGACCATCGCCCGGTATGCCGCGAACCCCGACACCGACAGCTCGGCGGCCGGCAGCTCCATCCCCTGCTCCGCCGACCGGTCCGCCGCCTCCAGCAGGCCCGCGAACGTCTGGGCGGCGCAGAGCGCGTCCAGGAAGCTCGGCAGCGCGTGCGGCGCCTCGTCCCGCCAGCTGTCCACGCTCTCCAGCGTTCGCGCGGCGATGGCGAGGCTCTCCCCGGTACGCCCCGAGTACGCCGCGGCCCACGCCTCCATGGCCGCCGCGTGCGCGTCGGCGCGCCGCGACATCGGCCCGTACGAACGGGACCGCGCCAGCGAGCCGGCCGCCCCGGTCAGCCGCCCGGCGAAGCAGTCCGTCACGGCGCGGTAGATGTGCGCCTCCTGCAGCCAGACGGGCTCGGTCAGCGTCACGGCGGCCAGGTCGAGCACCTCGCACGCCTCGGCGTCCGCGCCCGCCCACGCCAGGTTGATCCCCAGGCTGAAGGCGTGCTGGGCGCGGTCGGCCTCGGTGACCGCGTCGCGCGCCGCCCGCCGCAGCGCCGCGAGCGCCGCGTCCGCGTCGCCCAGCACCATGAGCACCTCGCCGAGCACCGCGACCGCGGCCACGCCCCCACCCGCGTCGATCGCGGCCTTGGCCAGGCGTTCGGCCAGGTGGGGATCCTGCCTGCCCCAGGCCAGCCGGGCGGCGGACACCAGCATCTCGGGGGCCGTGACCGAGCCGGAGTCCAGCCGCCACACGGCCGCGCGCAGCTCATCCTCGCGCCGCCGCAGCCCGCTGGCCTCCAGCGCGTCGGCCAGCATCCGCAGCCGCCGCCGCGTCCGCAGCGTGCCGCAGCCGCCGCGGACGACCTCGCCGTAGAGAGGGTGGCCGAGCCGCAGCTGCTCCCGCCTGCCCTCGTTGACGGCCACGACCAGGCCGCGGTCCTCGACGCGCTCGACCGCCCGGGCCGTGGTCAGCGAGACCAGCAGCTCCGTGCCCAGCGGCTCCCCGAACGCCACCAGCTCCAGCACCTCGCGCTCGTCCTCGTCGAGGTGGCCGATCCGGTCGCCCACCAGCTCGCGCAGCCTGGTCGTCATGGACAGCTGGCCCCGCCAGCGCCACTGCCCGTCCCGCTCGGTCAGGCAGCCCGCGTTGCGCCCCGCCTGCACGACCTCGCGCAGGTAGAGCACGTTCCCCTCGCTGACCCGCGCGAGGTGCCGTACGGTCTCCGCGGCCACCTCGCCGCCGAGCGCGCCCGCGAGCACCTGCCCGACCTCGGCCCTCGTCAGCGGCGGCAGCTCGATCCTGTCGAGCAGCTCGTCCTTCCACAGCGCGGCGACCGGCGCCGGCTGCGGCTCCCCGGACCGCACCGTCACCAGGACGCGCGCCGCGCCGCTGTCCGCCAGATAGTGCACCAGCGCCGCCGAGGCCGGGTCCAGCCGGTGCGCGTCGTCCACGCTGACCAGCAGCTCGCCCCGCGGCGCGCGCTCGCGCAGGTGGCGGGCGGCCCAGCTCAGCAGGTTCTCGCCACCCTCCGGCGGGCCCGTCAGCACGTGCGCGAACGCCCCGAACGGGATCATCGACGCGGTCTCCGTGCCCAGCGCGCGCACCACCGCGTACCCCGGTAACCCGGCCAGCGCCTCCGCCGCCAGTCTGCTCTTCCCGACCCCGGCCTCACCGGCGATCATCACGCCCGCTCCCGACCGCAGCGCCGCCCGCACGGTCGTGAGCGGCCCCCCTCGCCCGACGAACGGCCAACCGCTCCCCTGCTCGCTCATCGCGCCTCCTCTCGACACCCATCGTCGTCACGGAGGTTCGCGCGAGGTTCAGGAATGCATTGCGTTCATGGCCTCTGCTCCGCGGAGGCGGGCTCGGTCGCCGGGGAGCCGCCGCCTTCCCTCGTCGCTCTGGTCGCTGCGCTCCCGACGCTCCTCAGTCCAGGCGGCGGCGCTCCCTCGCCAGCCCGGCGGCGGAACGCAGGAGGTCGAGGAGGGCTTCCGTGCCGCTGAACGGCACCGGCTCGCCCCCCACCTCTTCGAGCAGCCCGCGGAGCTGGCCGCCGGATTGCTCGGGCTCGACCAGCCGGACGATGACCGTTCTCATCTGGAAACCATCTCGCCGGGCGGTTCAGGTCTGGTTCAGGTGGGGTACGGGGCGGGCTCGACCTCCAGCTCGCGCATGCGTTCGGCGTAGAGGTGGTAGCGCCTGCGGGCGTCGCCGCGGCGGCCGGCCAGGTCGAGCACCCGTACCAGGCCCAGGTGGGCGCGCTCGTCGTAGCGGTCGCGCTCCAGCAGCCGCAGCCAGTAGCGGGCGGACTCGTCGTAGCGCCGCTCGCCCGCCCGCGCCGCCGCGAGCCTGGCCGCCGCCTGCGTGTAGGCCAGCCGGGCCTGCTCGCGCAGCCCCACGGCCCAGTCCGCGTAGGGGTCCTCCTCGCAGAACTCCCCGCCGTACGCGCTCTCGGCCGCCGTCCACCGCTCCAGCGCCTCGGCCGTACGTCCTGCCTGGTCCAGCCGTACGGCCTGAGCCACCATATCCAGAAATTTCTCGACATCGACGTCCACATTGGACAGGTCAAGCCGTAACGCGCCCTCGTCCGAGACCACGATCTCGTCCGCCGGACCTTCGTGCGCCGGGTCCAGCACCGCGCGCAGCGTGGACACCATGACGTTCAGCCGGCGCAGCCCGACCGCCTCGCCCTCCTGGTCCGGCCAGAGGATCTCGACCAGCCGCTCCCGGCCGATCCCGCTCCCCCTCCGGCTGACCAGGATCTTCAGCAGGTCGCGTGCCTTGCGCGACTGCCAGGCCGTACGCGGGACCGGCACGCCGCCCCGCAGCACTCGGAACGTTCCCATGGTCTCGACGATCACCTTCACGCCCGGCGCGGGAGCGGCGCGGGCGATCAGCGCGTCGATCCGGTCGTCGAGCGCCCGGCAGCCGATGGCGTGCATGCGCTCGCGCACCCCGGCGGCCAGCTCGCCACCGGTCGCCGGGTCGGCCAGAGCCGCCCTGACCAGCTCGGCCCTGGCCTGCCCCACCGGGTCGCCGAGCATCGCCCATGTGCGCACGGCCTCGTCGGCCGGCCACGTGTCGCCGTCCAGCTCGGCCCGCAGCTCGGCGATGGCGGCCTGCGAGGCGTGGTCCCTGCGGCTCACCGCGACGGGTTCGGTCTCGTCGAGCAGCGCCCTCGCGTCGTCGTGCCGCCCGCCCGCCAGCGCCACGCGGGCGGCCACGACCCTGGCGGTCACCCCCGCGATGCCTTCGGCGTGTTCGAGCGCCTGCTCGGCGACGCGTGCGGCCTCGGCCGGATCGTCGTCGGCCAGCAGCTCGGCGAGGCCGTTGAGCGCGTTGGACAGCGACTGCACCTCGCCCGACGGCGCCGAGTCGGCGATGATCCGCCGGTAGATCGCCGCCGCCGTCCTGCGGTCGCCGCGCAGGACGTTGATCTCGGCGAGCCGGTTCAGGCCGGTGCCGACCAGGCGGGAGCCCATCGCCTCCCACCTGGCCACCGCGTCGGCGGCCTCGGTGGCCGCCTCCTCCAGGCGGCCGAGCCCGATCAGGGCCTTGGCGCGGTTGGAGACGTTCAGGGCGGCATAGGGGGCGAACGACACCAGGTCGGACAACCGGCCCCCGATCTCCGTCTCGGCCAGCGCCTCGGCGTAGGCGCCCTCGTCCAGGTGGCGGGAGGCCCGGTTGGCGTGAATGCGGATGAGCTGGACGATGTCGCCCGCGCGTTCGGCGTACTCCAGGGCGCGCAGGTAGTGGGCGTCGTTGGCGCGGCGGTCGCCGTCGAGCGCGGCGAGCATGGCCAGGACCGTGTTGGCCATGGCCAGCGCGCTCGGGTCGCCCAGGCTGCCGGCCTGTTCGAGCGCCTTGTCGGCGAGCTCGGCGCAGCCTGCCCGGTCGCCCTTCAGCCAGAGCACCGACGCCATGGACGCGGCGCACATGGCGGCGTCGGCGGCCGGCAGGCCGTACTCGTATCCCCTGGCGTACCCGGCCAGGGCCGCGTCGAGGTCGCCGCGCAGGTGGTCGATGAGGCCGAGCCGCCTGGCCACGAACGCGTCGAACGCCGGGCCTTCGGCGGCCCGGGCGAGCAGGTCGCGGGCGCGGGTCCACTGGCCGCGGTTCTGCTCGGCGACGCCGGCCAGCTTGATCATGGTGGGCGCGTTCCTGGCGGCCTCGGGCAGCAGCTCCAGCGCCGCGGCCACGTCCCCGCGCTCGGCCAGACGCAGGCCGTACGAGTCGAGGAGCGCGGCCGCCAGGCTCGGATGCTCGGTCGCGACGGCGGCCCGCAGGGCCAGCTCGGGCTGGTCGTGCTCGACGTACCAGCGGGACGCGACCGCCGCCACGTCGTGGGCTTCGTGCCGGTCGAGCGGCGCGTGCTTGGCCAGCACGTGGCGGCTGGTCAAGGTCAGGCGGTGGCCGTCCTGACCGGCCTCGAGGAACAGCCCGCGGCTGGTGAGCGAGTCGAGCGTGTCAGGCGGCGCGCCGAGCGTGGCGGCCAGCCCGGAGGTCAGCACGGGCAGGACGGTGGCGGCCCGCAGCAGCTCGCGCATCGCCGGCGGCAGGTCCTTGAACGCGGCCAGCGTGAGGCGTTCGAGCGTGGCGGAGTTGGCGGCCAGCCCGGCGGCCGTGCGCGGCCAGCCGGACGGGTCCTCGCGGGCCAGCGCGTCGAGCGCGGCCTGCACGGCGGCGGGCCAGCCGCCGCAGGCGTCGTGGAGCGTGGCGGCGACGGCCGCGCCCTGCTCGCCTAACCGGTCGCGCGCCCAGGCGGCCGTCTCGTCCGGGGTGAGCGCGAGATCGGTCGCGTCGAGGTCGAGCACCTCGTGGTCCTGGCGCAGCCGGGCGGTCGGGAACGGCAGCGGCGCCCGCGACGCGGTGACCAGATGCAGGTGCCTGGGGGCGACGCGGACCAGCGTCTCCACGTACCGCACGGAGCCCGGGGCGCCCACGATGGCGTCGATGCCGTCGAAGACCAGCGCGAGGCCGCGCCGCAGCCGCCTGCCCAGCGCCTCGGCCAGCGCGCCCGCCAGCGCCGCGGCCCTGGACACCTCGTCGGCGTCGGGCCCGAGCGGGGCGTCCGCGGCGGTCACCAGGTCGGCGGGTAACCCGGCCACCCGCTCCGACAGGGCCGATGCCACGGCTCCCGCCAGCGTGGGAAGATCACGATCAGCGGGCCCGAGCCGGTGCAGCACCGCGCCGACGGCCTGGCTCCACCCTGCCAGGGCAGTGGACTTCCCGTAGCCTGTAGTTGCGACGAGCGAGGTGAGCCTGTACGTCAGCGCCGCGTCCAGCCGCCGGTCGAGGGCGGGACGGGGTCGCACCCACCCTCGGTCCACCCCCGCATGCTACGCCGGGGTTCGCGGGGGGACTCCATAGTTCGGAAAGTGCCACCTCCCGGTAACCGACCGGCGGGCGCACTATGGTCGTACTTCTTAACAGGAGGCACCGTGGAACAGGAACTGCCCGGCGGTGCGAGGCTGATCGTGGGGGTGGACGAGTCCCCGGCCTCGCGCTGGGCGCTTGCCTGGGCCATCGGTGCGGCCAGGCTGCACCGGATGGCCCTGGTCGCCGTACACGTCAGCCGTGCGCCCGTCCACCCATTCCCCGAGGCTCTGCCCGTCCAGCACGCGCTCCGGGCCGGCGAGGAGGCGCGCTGCAGCGAGGTGATCGCCGGCGTGTTCGACGACGTCGCGGGCGGCGTGCCCGACGACATCAGAACGGCGGTGATCGGCCGGGTCGGTGATCCCGGCTACCACCTCGTCGACCTGGCCCGCGAGGGCGACCTGCTGGTGCTGGGGCGGAGCCGGCGCGGGCTGCTCAGCCGCATCTTCCTGCCCTCGACCAGCATGTACTGTGCCCGCCACGCGCGGACCACGGTCGTGATCGTGCAGCAGCCAGCGCCGCCCGACGACCCTGAGCTGTCAGGGGAGCGGGCCCGCCGGTTCTGGAGCCGTCGACATCCGTAGGCGCCTGAGTCCTTCGGGGATGTCGTCCCTGGTGATGCCGCCGTAGCCGAGGACCACGCCGGGCTGGGCCGGGCTCTCACCGCAGTACGCCTCCAGCGGCTCCACCGCGAGATCCGGCGCGGCACGTACCGCTATATCCGCGGCAAGCCGGGCACACAGGTGCAGGCCTGCGGTGGACGGGACCAAGCGCAGCCGCTCGTCGCCCGCCAGCGCTTCGGCGATCATGGCGTGCCTGGCGGCGTACTCTCGGGTCGCCTTCCTGATGTGCCTGGACAGGAGCCCCTCGTCGATGAACCTGGCCAGGGCGGCCTGCGCGGGCACGTCGCTGTGCCAGTCGGACAGCTGCTTGGCCGCGCGCAGCGCCGGGGCCAGCGACGCCGGGGCGACGAGGAAGCCGAGCCTGAGCATGGGGAGCAGGGTCTTGGAGAAGGAGCCCACGTAGACGACGCGGCCCGCGCGGTCGAGGCTCTGGAGGGGTTCGAGCGGGCGCTCGCCGAAGCGGAACTCGCTGTCGTAGTCGTCCTCGATCACCACCGCCCGGCGGCGCTCGGCCCAGGCCAGCAGGGCTGCGCGGCGGGCCGGTGACATGGGCGTGCCCAGGGGGAACTGGTGCGAAGGGGTGACGTACACGATGCGGGCGGCGCCGGGGATGGCCCGGACGTCGATGCCCTCCGCGTCCACCGGCACCCCGGCCACGCGGGCGCCGAGCGAGCGGAACAGCAGGCGGGCGGGCGGGTAGCCGGGCTCCTCGACGGCCACGCAGGCGCCCGGCTCGATCAGGACGCGGCCGATGAGGTCGAGCGCCTGCTGGGCGCCGTTCGTGATCAGCACGTCGTCGGGGCCGGCGTGGACCGAGCGACTGATACCTATATGACGTGAAATAGCCTCTCTCAGCGGCTCATATCCGGATGGGCTGCTGTACGCGGCGGCGCTCACCCGCAGCTCGCGGGCCACCAGCCGGCGCCACGACTCCATGGGGAACAGGCGCGGGTCCGGCATGCCGACGCGGAAGTCGTACCGGGCGCCCCGCATGGCTCGCGGGGCCTCGATCCCCTGCCAGAACGCCCTCGGCCGCACCACACCCTTCGGGGCCGCCCTGCCGCGCACCGACTCCCCCGACACGAACGTGCCCGCCCCCGCCCGTCCCACCAGGAACCCGTCGGCGACCAGGCGGTCATAGGCCACGGCGACCGTGTTCCTGGAGATCTCCAGCCTGCGCGCCAGCTCCCTGGTCGGAGGCAGCCGCTCGCCCGATCTGAGCCGGCCGTCGAGAATGGCGTCGAGCAGCTGCCGGTAGACCTGTGCGGCCAGGTCACCCCGCCCTTGAAGGCTGATGTGAACGTCCAACTTGGCCCAATCACTTTGCCGGAAATTGGAGCTTATATCGGGACAATGGGGGATCGAAGATGAGGGTATGGCACCCCGGCGCATCCTGGCTCAGGCCCAGCTCGCGAACTCCATCGGCGACGGCGTCTACCTCGTCACCTCAGCGTTCTACTTCACCAGGATCGTCGGCCTGTCGGCCACCGAGATCGGCCTCGGCCTCACCCTCGGCTGGGCCGTCGGCATGGTGGCCGGCGTGCCCCTCGGCCACCTGGCCGACCGGCGCGGGCCGCGCGGCGTCGCCGTCCTGCTCGCGCTCACGACCGCCACGGCGGTCGCCTCGTTCCTGTTCGTCCGCTCGTTCGCGCTCTTCGTGCTGGTGGCCTGCCTGTACGGGACGGCGCAGACGGGCCTGTCGGCCGCCCGCCAGGCCCTGCTCGCCGGGCTGATCGCCCCCGAAGAACGCACGGTCGTACGGGCCGTCCTGCAGTCCACGCTCAACGGCGGCCTGGCCGTCGGCGCCGCCCTGGGCGGGCTCGCCCTGCACCTCGGCACGCGGCCGGCCTATCTGGCGGTGTTCGCGCTCGACGCCGTGAGCTTCCTGGTCGCCGCCGGGCTGCTGCTCAAGCTGCCTTCCGTACGGGTCCCGCCGGCCGCGCCCGGCCCCCGCCTGGCAGTGCTCAGGGACCGGCCGTACGCGCTGATCACGCTGATCAACGCGGTGATGCTCTTCTACATGCCGCTGCTCAGCCTGGTCGTGCCGCTCTGGATCGCCTCACGTACGAGTGCGCCCACCTGGATGGTCTCGGTCCTGCTGCTGCTCAACACCGTCACCGTGCTGCTCTTCCAGGTGCGGGTGGCCCGGCGCGTGAAGGGACTGCCGTCCGCCGCCCGGTCGGTGCGGTACGCGGGTCTGGTGATGTTCGCGGCCTGCGCGGTCTTCGCGCTGAGCCCGTACGGGTGGCTGTTCCTGCTCGTGGCGGCCGGCCTGCAGGTCCTCAGCGAGATGCTGCTGGCCTCCGGGTCCTGGGAGATCAGCTTCGGGCTCGCCCCCGACCACAGGCAGGGCCAGTACCAGGGCTTCTTCGGCACCGGCGTGGCCGTGGCCAGGATGCTCGGGCCCGTCGCGCTCACCACGCTCGTGCTCGGCGGCGGAACGCTCGGCTGGCTGCTGCTCGGCGCGGCGTTCGCGGCGGCCGGCGCCTCGATGGCGCCGGCCGTCAGATGGGGACAGCGGTCACTTGAAGCGGCGCAGCCGCAGGCTGTTGCTCACCACGAACACGCTTGAGAACGCCATCGCCGCACCCGCGATCATCGGGTTGAGCAGCCCCAGCGCGGCCAGCGGCAACGCGGCCACGTTGTAGGCGAACGCCCAGAACAGGTTCCCCTTGATCGTCTTCAGCGTGCTGCGGGACAACCGGATCGCCTCCGGCGCCACCCGCAGATCGCCCCGCACCAGCGTCAGATCCGCGGCCTCGATCGCGGCGTCCGTGCCGGTGCCCATCGCGAGCCCCAGATCGGCCTGGGCCAGTGCGGCGGCGTCGTTGACCCCGTCGCCCACCATGGCCACGACCCGGCCCTCGGCCTGCAGCTTCTTGACCACCTCGACCTTGTCGGCGGGCAGCACCTCGGCGATCACCTCATCGATGCCCACCTCGGCCGCCACGGTCCTGGCCACCGCCTCGTTGTCCCCGGTCAGCAGCACCGGCCGCAGGCCGAGCGCTCTGAGCTGCTCGATCGCCTGGCGGCTGGTGGCCTTGATGACGTCGGCCACCACCAGCACCGCACGCGCCTGACCATCCCAGCCGACCGCCACCGCGGTGCGGCCCTTGGCCTGCTCGGTTTCCAGCGCGCTTTTCAGGCTGTCGGGCAGGTGCTGGGACCATTCCGCCAGCAGCCGGGGCCGGCCGACCAGCACCGCGTGACCGTCCACGATCCCTTGCACGCCCAGGCCTTCGACGTTGGCGAAGTCCTCCACCGTTGTCTTTGACTGGGCCGCGCGGGCGATGGCCTGGGCGATCGGGTGCTCCGAGGC
>NZ_JBFAWA010000044.1:0-117729 GCF_040680035.1 Nonomuraea sp. NPDC052116
GAGCTCACCAGCGACGGAACGACCGCCACCGGCGAGTTCTCCCAGGTGGGCACTTTCAACGAGCAGGTCTGAGCACTTTCAACGAACGTCATCAGGCTGGTCGGTGGGTCGCGGGGTGGTGGTCAGGGTGGGGAGGATCGTGGTGAAGGCGTCCCGTTCCTGTTGCCGGTGCCAGCCGAGGCTGTGGGGGCTGTGCCGGTCGGCGGAGCTGGCGGGGTGGGTGTAGGAGCGCCAGCAGAGGTGCGACAGGCGGGTCAGGTCCGCGGCGAGTCGGCGGGTGTTCTGGTGGAGCTGGTCGTGGGTCAGCCGGGCCACGACGATGGCGGTGTCGCCGATGCCGGTGCTCCACTGCGCGAGAAGCGTGTTGTGGGCACGGTCGATGGCATACCGAGTCACGAAGACCTCTTCAAAAGGAAAGGGGAGGACCAGAGAAGGAGAGCTCTGCTCGGGGCAGTTTCTGGTCCTGCCCAGGATGCTGGATCTGCTGCTCAGGTGAAGCCTTTTTGACGTTGTTGCGAGTCCCTGATCAGCGATTTTGCCGTGGGATGCGACATAAGTCCTTCTCGATCGCCGGTTGCGGCGCGGCATGGCGCAGGATCGCCGCCTTCTGGGCGTCGCGATGGCATGCCGCTTCCTGGAGCGAGGGTCTAACCCGCTTAGCTAATCCGGGTACCGGAACCCCGTAAGACCACCGTCCGAGTCGACAGCGGATGGACGCCGCACATCGATGGGACCACCGAGCCGGCGACAGCCAGCCTCGTGGAGGGAGAAACACCATGAGTACTGCACGCCAGCAGGGATCGCCTCTCGACATGCGGGAGCGCCTGGAATTGTGCGACCTTCTGGCCGAGCTCGGACCGGACGCCCCGACGCTGTGCGAGGGTTGGACCACGCTCGACCTGGCCGCGCACCTGGTGCTGCGCGAGCATTTCGCGCGATGGACCGACGAACGGATGTCGATCGAGAAAGCCAAAGGCCTTGCGGTCCTGATCGATCGACTGCGCGGTGGTGCCCCTCTGGTCCCGTGGCGCTTGCCCGGGATCCGCACACTGATGAACGGCGTCGAGTACTTCATCCACCACGAAGATGTTCGGCGAGCCAATGGTCGAGGCCGGCGGATCGACCGCCCCGACCTCGAAACGCTCGCTTGGCGGATGGCCGGCTTCACCGGCTGGCGAGTCGCCCGCCAGATCCGACCATACGGCTTGGAGTTGCGCCGACCCGGTGGTAAGCCTCGTCAGTTCGGTTCGGCCGGCGGCGCTGTGCTCAGCGGTGAACCGACCGAGTTGCTGTTGTATCTCAGTGGACGCCGCGACGCGGCCCAGGTCACTCTCGAAGGCGGCGCCGACGCCGTCGCCGCGCTCCGAGACGCACACACCGCCGTTTGACTCTCCAAGCGGCGGCCACGGCCCGGGCATGCCACGCCGCCCACAGAAGACGGCCCTCAACCGCCGAATCACACGAAACCGCAGAAGAGAAAGGACACCAGTGTCATGGAATCGCTGACCGACACGACCGCGATCATCACCGGTGGCGCCAGCGGAATCGGGCGCGCCACCGCGCATTCGCTGGCCCGGCGGGGCGCCCGCGTTGTGGTCGCCGACATCGATGCCGACGCCGCGGAGGTCGTCGCCATGGAAATCAACCAGGAGGGCGGCCACGCGGTCGGAGTTCGCTGTGACGTGGCGGACGAGACCGCATTCGACAACCTGAAGGCCGTCGCTCTCGACCGGTTCGGCAGTATCGACGTGGTGATGAACAATGTCGGTGTGCTGACTCGCGGCCTGCCCGATCACCTGCCGGTGACCGAGTGGCAGCGGATCATCAACATCAACCTGCTGTCCGTGGTACGCAGCAACGCGGTGTTCCTGCCGCTGCTGGTCAGCCAAGGGCACGGGCACATCGTCAACACGGCATCGTTCGCAGGCCTGTTCACCTACTCCTACGACCGCCTGCCCTACGCCGCCACCAAGGCCGCCATCGTGCAGCTCTCCGAAGGGTTGCACCTGTACCTGCGACCGCAGGGCATCGGCGTCACCGTGCTGTGCCCCGGCCCGGTGGCGACCAACATCGCGGCCTCGCTGCCGGGCACGTTCGGTCCGGAGATCGCCACGCGGGGACCGGGCGAGCAGTTCCCGGTCCTGATGCCCGACGTCGTCGGTGAGCAGGTCGCCGAGGCGATCCTGCACAACACCTTCATGCTCTACACCCACGACCAGGTCCGGGACGTGCTTGTCGAACGCGCTTCGGATTGGAATGACTTCATCACCCGTCGCACCGATCAGTTCCTGACACGTCTGTCCCTCGTCACACGCACTGATTGACTCCCAATCCGGCTCATCCGGGTTGCCGGAGCTGCCGGACGCCGGCAGGACCCCGTTCGGGCTTGGCGAAAGAGTAGGTGCCGATCACGTTGATGTGCTGGCGGACGAAGGGCGACAGCCGCGCGACGTCCTCCTCGGCCAATGGGTAACCTTTGGCCTTGAGCTGGTCCAAGGCCTTATCCATGTAGAAGGTGTTCCACAGCGTGCCGCAGTTGAGCACCAGGCCGAGCGCGCCGAGCTGGTCTTCCATGCCCTTGTAGTAGCGCTGGTAGATCTCGCCCTTCCTGCCGTGGAAGATCTTCCCCGCCAGTGGTTCGGATGCGGGTGGTCGTGGCCCTGATGTGGCAGGGGAACGAGAAGTGGCGCTGGGGAACTTGGGCGGGCCGCATCGTGGAAGTTGCTGATCTGGCAACAAGATTTGGGCAACTGGCCAGGTCGGCGGGGATGATCGGTAGTGGTGCCCGCGGAGCAATAGGGGACGCGGAGCGGGGGACAAGAGCACTGCCGCTGGCAGAAGTGGCACGCCATCTGGAGGAGACACATGTCGCAGCACGTAGCAGAGATCACGCATCGTTCGGTGCCCGTGCCGGGCGGCCGGATTCATGTCGCGGAGCAGGGGAGCGGACCGCTGGTGCTGCTCGTCCACGGCTTCCCCGAGTCCTGGTACTCCTGGCGCCGTCAGCTCCCGGCGCTCGCGCAGGCCGGTTACCGGGCGGTCGCGCTCGACGTCCGCGGCTACGGCCGATCCTCCAAGCTGGCCACGGAGGACAGCTACCGAATGCTCGCTCTGGTGGAGGACAACATCGCGCTGGTGCGCGCCCTGGGCGAGGAGTCCGCAGTGATCATCGGCCACGACTGGGGCTCGAACATCGCGGCCACGTCCGCCCTGCTGCACCCCGAGGTCTTCCGCGCGGTGGGGCTGCTGAGTGTGCCCTACGCGCCACCCGGTGGCCCCCGCCCCACCGGCATCTTCGCTCAGATGGGCGGTGCCCAGGAGTTCTACGTCTCCTATTTCCAGGAGCCCGGCCGCGCCGAGGCCGAGATGGAACCCGATGTGCGGGGCTGGCTCGCGGGCTTTTACGCGGCGCTGTCCGCCGAGACCATGCCCGGCCCCGATGCCCCCGACCCGCACTTCGTCAGCCCCGGCGCAACGCTACGCGACCGGTTCCCCAGCGGCCGCCTGCCTTCCTGGCTCACCGAGGACGACCTGGAGGTGTACGCCGGGGAGTTCGAGCGCACCGGCATGACCGGCGCGCTCAACCGCTACCGCAACATAGACCGCGACTGGAAGGACCTCGCCGACTTCAACGGCGCCCCCATCAAGCAGCCCTCCCTGTTCATCGGCGGCAGCCTGGACGCCTCCACAACCTGGATGGCCGACGCGATCAGCGCCTACCCGGCCACCCTTCCCGGGCTGGTCTCCTCCCACCTCCTGGACGGCTGCGGCCACTGGATCCAGCAGGAACGTCCCGAGGAGGTCAACCATCTCCTGACCGAATGGCTCACGACCCTGCCCACCGCATAAAGGCCCCTCTGCCGCACCCGCCCAGGCTCCCTCTTCTCGTTCGCTGCCACATCAGGCCCGTCGCCCCAGTGCGGCCCACGGGGCCTCGGTGGGTGGAAGACGGCGCGGTGGTCCACCAGATCCACGCCGCCGACTACCCCGCCCAGCATGCGCGGCTCGGGGCATGACGAGCATCCGAACGAAAAGTCCCGTTAGCAGAGCGGAGTTGAGCGGCTTGCCGTGACTTTCCGTTCGAATGTGTCTCGCTGAAGGGTTTTCGCAGGTCATGACCCATGCAGTCGGGTGGCCTCGACGGCTGCGACGCGGGCGGCGTACACCCGGCGCGCCTTGCGCTCAGCCGGGCCGGCGCTGTCGGCAGCGGTGGCACTTTGCTCCAGCACGGCGCGGTGAAGCGCAATCGGGGCCACCATACGGACCGAACAGCCGGGGCCGCGGCGGATGTTCCGTCCTGAGACGAGGGCCAGGCGGCCGACCTCGTCCCCAGCGATGCGCAGGAGATCGGCGAGTCGTCCAGGCACGTCGAGGACCACGTCCAGCTGTGGGGCGAGCGCGTCGTCCAGCTCGCCGGGGCGGATCGGAGGCATGTCGAGCGGGCCGGGCAGGTCGCGGGCGCCGGCGGCGTCGAGAACGCGGCGGATGGTCTTGGGGCGACCCGGTGCTCCCGGGCCAGGGTCTTGCCGACCGCCCCGGCGGCAGCGACACCCTTGCGGGTGTTCTCGCTGATCATGTCGCGCTGGAACTCCAGCACGGCCGCCAGGACGGAGACCATCATTTTGGTGTCGGCGTCGTCGCTGGCCAGGTCGATGCCGGAGAGCAGCCCGGATTCGACGCGCAGGTGCAGGCCACGGCGGATGAGCACGGGGCGCAGGGCGAGGATGTCGGCGACGGAGCGCAACCGCGCGGGTCGCCATCGGCTTGCGGCTCTGAAGCGTTGATGCAGCATCCGCCCAGGGTCGGGCATTGGCGCAGGCACCGGGCTTGGTGAACCAGCAATGCCGCACGAAGCGCCGCCTGGCTCATCGGCCGCAGTTGCCGTCGGTCGTTGAGGTCTTGGACGACTTTAGCGGCAAGGATCAGGCCGTCGTCTGCCACCGCGAGTTGGGCGTTATATCCCTGCACGGTGCCTCCGTGGCTGTCGTGCATCAGCCTGCTGTCGGGATCGGTGACATTGCGCCGGGCGACCGGGCGCTCGCTCTTGGCGGTGATGCCGCGCGGCCCATGCCTGCCCCCCCGGCACGGGTGACAGATCAGCCTGCATGTCCTCAGCGGGAGGTGCGGCCTTGCGTGCTCGGGCGGTGGCCAGTTCCCGTTCGGCCCGGGTCACCCACCGTTTGGCGCGGGCCACCTGCTGACCGCGATTCTCATCGAAGCTGAACGGCCCGAGATGCGGCTTGGGTCCTTGACCGGCCTCGAACCGGCGGATCTGCTCGCGCACCACCGCGATCCGCTCGCGTTTGGCCGCGACCTCCTCGGCCAGCCGGTCTCGGGCTGCTTGCAGCCGCGCTTCGGCGATCGCCACAGGGTCGGCCCCCACCGGTCGAGACCCCACGTCACTGCGGCCGGCCCAGGTCGCCTCAAGGAATGCGAGTTCCTTGGCCGCCGCGGACTCGGCACCCAGCCCACGCTCGGCCTCCTCGGCAATCACCTCAGCCAGCGCCCGCTTGATCCGATCTTCCCGATCACGCCGAGCCCGCAACTGCCGCGGCGTCTCCTCACCGCACTCGCCCGCCCCAAGCCCAGTGTCCTCGGCCGCGTCCTCCGCCGCGGCCCGTGTGAGGATCTCATCGACCTGTTGCTGCAGCCACTGCCGACGGCAGCTGGCCTTCTTCGCCGCGTTCGCCGCGTTCGCCGCGATCTTCGTGCCGTCCACAGCGATGACCCCGAGCCGCCCCAACCCGGCCCTCGCACAAATCAACAGCACCTGCGTGAACAGATCCCGCACCGCGTCCTGATGCCGCTGCCGGAACCGAGCGATCACCGTGTGATCAGGCGCCTGCAGCCCGCAGATCACCCGCATCGCCACATCCGTCCGGCACGACCGCTCGATCTGCCGCGACGAGCGCACCCCAGCCGAGTACGCATAGATCAGCAGCGCCAGTAGCATCCGAGGATCATAGGCCCGGCGGCCCGGACCGCTCTGGACATGCCGAGCCTCCAGCGCAGTGACGTCCAGATGTTCGACCACCTCGAGCAGCACCCACACCACATGGTCGTCGGGAAGCCATTCACGCATATCCACCGGCAGCAGAAACTGCTGATCCCGATCAACCCGTCGGAAGCCTCTTGCCACCCACCCATACAAGGGTCAACCAGATCACCAAGCCCACGGCACCCAAAGATCGTTTTCAAAAAGCAACAGCCACCGTTCCAGTGCGGGTGTCCCACTCGCGGCTGCGGTAGCCGTTGCGAGAGTTGGTCCGTTCGCTGCTGCGCTCTCCATAACCGGCTCCACACAGGCTGTCGGCCTCAGCCGACATCAAGGCTACGGCCATGATCTTCACCATGGATCGCAGCAGATCCGGGCCGTCGGTCTCGATCTGCCGCGCCAGCCACTGCCCGGGCGTCACACTGTTGTCTACGGCCATAGCCTGGTTCTCCTTCGATCTTGATCTTGCTACTCGAAGGATCACGCGATGGCCGTCTTCATTTCACGACGCCACGCCTGTGACCAGGTCAAACTCGTACACCACTCCCGTGGACGCAACCGAGTCCACCGCGAATACCGACATGCCACTTGAACTGCATGGATGTAGTTTTCGGCAGGCGCAATAATCGACGCTCTCAGAGCCGTCCGCTGAACGACCCGGCCGCCCCCTGGCCATGATCAGCGCTTGACGTTCCACTTTCGCACCGTTTTGTCAGTTCCGGTGGTGAAGAGCGCCTGTCCGTCCGCCGTGAACGTGAGGTCGGTGACCTTGCCGGTGTGGCCGGTCAGCGGCGTGAGCCCCTGACCGGTCGCGGCATCGAACAGAGCCGGTTCGCCCTCCTTCGTCACGGCGGCGATGAGCTTGCCGTCCGGGCTGAACGCCAGATCGCCCCGCACCGTCGCGGTCAGAGTCGCGCGAACCTTCCCGGTCGCGAGGTCGAAGAGGCGGACGCCCCCGTCCTTGTCGGTCGCGTACGCCTTGGAGCCGGGCGTGAAGCCAGCGAAGCGCCCGGCCTTGGCGACCGAAGCCAGCCGTTTCCCGTCGGGCACGCGCCTCAGCTCGAATCCGTCCTTGCCGCCCGGCAGCGTGTCGGCGAGCGTCTTGCCGTCGGGGCTGATCCACACGGGGAACCAAGCGTTGTCCAGCGTCGCCGTGGCTTTGCCGCCGACCACGTCCCACACCTTCGTCACCCCGCCGGCGGCACCCGTGACCAGCACCTTCCCATCCTGGCTGAACCCCATGCTCTGGATCCCGTTACGGTGGCCGGTCAACGTGGCCAGCAGCTTGCCCGTCGAGGGGTCCCACAAGCGGATCGGCGCGTCAAAGGGCTGGTCGGTGGCGAGCGTGCTGGCCGTGGCGACGGTCTTGCTGTCCGGGCTGAACGCCACGGCCGCGGTCCCCTGGTGGCCGGTGTACGAGGCCATGACGTCGCCGCTGCTGGTGTTACGCAGCGAGACGGTCGTCGTGCCACCCGAGTGGACACCCAGCGGCTCGCCGTCCACCGTGGTGACTTCGCGCTTGCCGTCGAAGTAGGCACCGGCGACCAGCTTGCCGTCCGGGCTGAAGACGACGCCGTGGTCCGTGTCGAACGTCGCCACCTTCTGGCCGGTCGATGTGTCCCACAACCTCGCGATCTGCGCGGCGGCCTGGTCGACCGGCGGGTCGAGCGTGACCACCCAGCGGCCGTCGGGGCTCAGCTCGGCGGACTCGATCGAGCCGCCGTGACTCAGCGTGATCATTCCCAGCGTCGCCCCGAAGCCTGCCGGGCCGCTGCCGCTCTCTGTAGTGCGCTGTGTGGGCATTGCGGAGAAGATGCCGATCGTCGCGGCGATGGCGACGACGAGGCCGATCGCGCCGAAGACCAACACGCGTCGGCGCTTCGTGACGGGCACCGGGGCGCTGCCGGGTGGCGACGGCGATGGCGTCTCGACCTCAGGCGTCTCTACCTGAGGCGCCTCGATTGCGGGCGGAGGTACGGCGGGCGGGGGCAGCCGGGGCGGCGCGACGTCACCCAGGGCGGCAGCGGCGGCCGCCCGCACTTGCCTGCTGTCATCGTCGTCGCGTAACCCGGCGAGCGCCTCACGGGCGGCCCGCCGATAGCCCTCGCGCCCCCCGGCCAGCAGCTCGGCGAGCGCTCGCACCGCCTCCAGCCTCAGCACGGGCCGATCGCTGCCGAGATCGGCGCGGACCTCCTCCGGCAGCACGGCCGGGCGGACGCTGCGCGCGACCACCAGCGCCCCGGTCGTCTCGAAGCTCCACTTACGCGGCACCTGCCCGACCCCGGCCTCGCGGACGCGCCGGGCGACGTAGTCGAACAGCTCGTCAACGGTGATCTCACCATCGTGATCCAGATCGGCGCCCCCGGTCCTGAGCCCGTGCACCAGCGCTTCGGTGAAAACGGACGGCTGAGCCTCGTAGGAGGTGAGCCGGCCGCCCTCGAACGCGTACTCGGTCGCACTGGACGCGGTCAGCACCGTACGCCCGGACCCACCCCCGCGGAACTCGTCGCCGAGGTAGACGGTGCGGTCCGCGCGCACCGGAGCGTCGCGCGCGAACGCCCCGCTGTAGCAACAGTCCAGCACCAGCAGCACCGACCGCGACGCGGACTCGCTCATCTGCTCGGAGATGAACGACGCCGGCAGCCCGGTCGCCGCGAGCGAGTCCAGCTCGGTGTCGGCCGCCGCCAGGTAGAGCCGGCCCCGCTGGTCCTTGAGCCCATGACAGGAGAAGTGCAGGAGCAGGACGTCGTCAGGCCGCCGGTCGGCGAAGAGAGCCGCGACCCGGCGGCGCAACACGGACTCACTGGCATCGGTGAGCGTTTCGACGTCGAAGGCACCGATGCCCGGTTCGCCGAGGACCTGGGCAAGCTCCATGATGTCGGAGACCGGCGAACGCAACCGGCTCAGCCCGGGATCCTGGTAGACCGCGTTGGCCACCAGAAGCGCGCTCCGCCGGCCGGCCGTACCGGAAGCAGCCGCACCACCAGACGTAGCACCGGCCTCGACGGAGACCAGGACCCGGCGACGACGTGGATGCGCCTGCCGCCACCGCTGGACGTAGTCCGCGACCTGCGCCACGGACGCCGCCGTGGACAGTCCCGTCACCAGGAAGCCGATCCCGGCGGCGAGCAGCTCGGCCGACCGGGTCCCGTCAGGGGCCGGCCCCTCCACCGCCCGCGTGACCCCGGAGATCCCCGACGCCAGCAGGTCCCGGCGGAGCTGGATGGCCAACTCTTCGACCTCCGCCGGATCGACGTCGGCCCCGCCCGGGGTGATCCGCAGTGAGAAACCGTTCTCTTCGGACATCGCCGCTCCGGATCAGGATGTCGAACGTGGCAGACACCCCGATGCTGCCCGAGGAACCAGCCGCGCGCCACGGTTTCCGGGGGGTCGTCTCATGGACTCCCGTCACCGGGAATGCGCGCGGCCGACAGTCGGCGCGACACCTACGCTGTCGTCCCGTTCCCCGAAATTCGCCACTTGAAATGAGAGAGCAAGACCAGTGACCACCCCAGATACAACTGGCGAACCGCAGGTCAACGATGACTTCACACGACAGATCAAACGAGAAAGCACAGACGGGACGCGGCCCACGGTGGTGCTCGACATCTGCCAGCTGTGGGCGCCGAAGTGCTCGGCGGGCAGCTCCCGCGTGCCCGGCTCCGCATCTGGCAGGCGAAACGTCGGCGGGTTAGGTGTCCGGCACAGCCGACTCCCCTTCTTCCGAAACCTCTGTAAAGACCCGTGCAATGAAGATCGGTCGCGAAAGCCGGCGATGCAGTTGCGGGAGAAAGTTGACCTCGAGGAGGCCAGTTTGAGGGGGAGAGCCCGACGCCCTCACCGAGAGCCTTCAGGCCGCGCCGTGAAGACCGAAGGAGGTGAGGGGCGTGCCGCTTGCCGAAGTGCGGCAGCGACGCTGGCGGATCATTGTGGCCCTCGCCGTGTTCGTAGCTTTCGTCGCCCTGACCGTCATAGCGCTGCTTACCTGGATCGATTGGCACAAAAAGCTTGAGATCAATGAGCTTCTGGGCATGCTGGTGGCTGCTGTCACCCTGGCCGGATCCTCGATCGCCTTGACCAAGTGGGCCCTGCGTCGGCGACCACCTCCTGCCGCCCCGACCGACACGATGATCACTAATGCCAAGGCGGCGCTGGCGGATCTGGTGCAGCGGCAATGGAAGGAAGAGGCGCGCATCCGCTCGCTGGGCGATCCTCAACCGATCCCGATCGCCTGGCATCTGACCGGCAAACGCACGCTGATGGACCACCCGCAACTGATCGCAGGCCCCGACCTGGCCTTCAGCGGCAACGCCGACGACATCCGCGCCTTGGCCGGACAGTTTCGCCGCCTGCGCAACCGCCGCCTGATCATCACAGGCGGCCCCGGCACCGGCAAGACGACCTTGGCCGTGCAACTGCTGCTGGAACTCGTCGCCAGCCGCAGCCACGAGGAACCGGTACCCGTGATGCTGTCGATCGCCGGCTGGGACACCACTCGCCACCGCCGCCTGGACGAATGGCTGGCGGAACAGCTCGCCACCACCTACCGAACGCTGCGCGCCCCCGAGTACGGCGGCGACGCCGCCCCCCAGACGCTCGCCACGCAAGGCCACATCCTGCCCATTCTCGATGGCCTGGACGAACTGCCCGCGCCGGCCCGAGCACAGATCATCCGGGCGTTGAACGATTCGCTGATCGAGGGTGATCAGCTGATCCTCACCAGCCGCACCACCGAGTTCGCCGCCGCCGTCCAGAGCGCGGGAGACGTGGTGACGGCTGCGGCCGTCATCGCCCCCACCGCACTCACCCCCTCCATCGCGGCCACCTATCTCCACACGTGCCTGCCGCCCGAGCCCCGCTACGACTGGGAACCAACCCTGACAGCCATCCGCTCGGGATCAGCTCCAGCGCTGGCCGCGGTGACCGCCACCCCGCTGGGACTGTGGCTGATCCGCATGGTCTACATCCGAACCAACGCCGACCCCGCGCCGCTGCTCGGCCCCCTCGGCCAGGACCCGAAGGCCTTGCGCTGCCACCTGCTGGACCACCTCATCGACGCCCTCATCCGCGCCCGCCTCCCCACTATCGACCACAGCGATCCCTTCCGCCCACGCCAAATGTGGGACGCCGGCCAAGCACGCACCTGGCTCAGCCACCTGGCCCAAGCGCTCACCCGCAACCACACCCGAGACCTGGCCTGGTGGAACATCGCCCGCTACACCACCTCTCCCGCGAGGCGACGCCTTCTGCCGGCGGCGGTCGGGGGCACAATCGGGCTCGCCACGATCCTGTCCGGCGCGGTACTTTTTGTGCCCTTCGAGGACCTGGACTTCCTGATCTTCTGTGCCACAGTCGGGTTCAGTATCTTTATCTTGACTTGGGTCAGGGCCAGACGCTGGTTCGATGAGGCCCCGGGATTCACCGACCGACGGCTTGCCCTACTTCACTTGCCATCCATTCGGGGTATCGCGCTCGGAGTCGGAGTCGGATACGCGAGCCTCCTGCTTGTAAGCCTCGCCGCCGCGCTGCTGGAGAAGTCCATGCCTAGTTGGCTTCAAGATGTTCTGATCGCTATGGGGCTGCTTGGTGTCACTTGCGGAGCCACGATTATCTTCTCCACGTGGGTAAGGAAGATGGAACAGCCCACCCCGCTCACGGCCTCGACCAGTGCTTCGTCGGCCTGGAGGGCTGACCGGAACCTCACCCTCGCTCGTATTCTCGCGGCCGCGTACACATACGCTGTCACGGTCTTCGCGCTCATATTCGGGGTCGTGTTCTTCGGTGACGTCTGGGAGGCGATTAGCCTTGGCCTCGCGGTCGGGGGCGTTGGCGCGTTCCTTGGCGGGCTCGTCGGCGGACTGCTATCCGGGCGTCACCACGCGTGGCTGGCCTGCAGCATCACTCTCTTGACCCAACGCCACCTTCCCCGCAGGCTGATCCCGTTCCTCGATGACATGCACCGCCTGGGGTTGTTGCGCACGGTGGGTCCGCTCTACCAGTTCCGCCACGCCGAACTACACGATCACCTCGCGGCGCCGGCCTCCCTGCACACGGTCGAGTCGTAGCCGCGAGGGACCCGGGAGTCAGCCGGTCAGCCGCACGAGGAATCCGTCCACGATGAGCGTCCGGGCGAGTTCGGTCTGCTGCGCCGCGGACAGCCCGGGCAGGTCGCGGACCTGGAACGGCTCGGTGCTCCGCGAGAGGAACAGCATCGCGGCCTGATGGTCGGAGTCACCGCTGACCAGTGACCGGGCGAATTGCAGCGCGACGCCGTCCGCCATCGTCAGCACGCGCGAATAGAGCGGCTGAACTCCACGTCGGCTCCGATGCCCGCCTCTGCGCGTCGGTCGCGATCCCCGATCCACGACCTGGCAGATTCAGTTCCCGATCCATCAAGGTGCGGCCGGCGCTGGTCGCACACGCCAGGAACACCCCCAGCTGGCAGTTCTCGATCCGGTCGGCCGTGCCGAAGTATTGGCGTTGCACTCCGGCGGATTTGTCGCCCTTCTTGATGAAGCCGGTCTCGTCCACGATCAGCACGCCATCGCGTGCACCCAGGTGCTCGATCACGTAAGAGCGCAGGTCATCGCGCACGGTGTCGGCATCCCCTGCGCCGCGGCCCCGTCCTTCACCGAGATCGTCACCGACCGCATGGACCCCGCCGTCCGCGCCCCGGCCGGCGACCTCGGCGAACAGGGCGCCCGCCATGCCACCGCGGCGATGGCCCGCCGGCTGGCCCAGGCGGGTCGTCGATGATTGCTTCGGGCACCCGATAAAAGATCGATACAGCCTGAGTGCGAGGACCACGGATGAGGTGGACGACGAGGAGTTCTGGCTGGTGCATCCGATGGTCTTCATATCACTCACTTCGGTGTGGACGGGTCGGAACACCGAGACTGCTTCGTCGACTCCGACGGGATCATCTGTATGCCCAACGGCCTCCACAGTGAGGAGACCGTGACCCACTGGGCCGCGTTGCCCTCCCTCCTGGCCCACAACGCGCACGGTGTCCTCGGAGCGGACGCGCAGCCGGCCCTCCAGAACGCATGGGACCCGCCTTCCCTCACCTAGTCAGTCCCTAGCCGCCAAAGTCCTGAAACAAGGGCTGATCCAGTGGTTTACGCAGAGTTTGGCTGGACGTCAGCTCCGTGTAAGTCACGATCTTTAGATTGCCCGGGTTGGGGATCGAGCAAAGGGGACCGACATGGCGGCGATTCCCCCCGCGGTCCGGGCGCGTGGGATCATCAAGACCTTCGGCGAAGTGCTGGCCCTTGACCATGTCGACCTCTTCGTGACGGGTGGGCAGGTCCACGGGCTCGTCGGTCCCAACGGCGCGGGGAAGACCACGCTCCTGGGCCTGTTGCTCGGCCTGACGGTCGCCGACGGCGGCAGGCTGGAGATCCTCGGTGCGCCGGTGGGGCGGACGCTGGCCGTACCCGATGGCGTTGCGGGTTTCGTCGACGGGCCTGGGCTGTATCCCTCGCTCACGGCCCGCCAGAACCTGACGGCGCTGGCCTCGCTGCGGGAGAGCGCCGTCGACGCGAGTGAGGCGCTGGAGCAGGTCGGGCTCACCGACGTCGCCGACGACCGGGTCCGTGGCTTCTCGCTGGGCATGCGTCAGCGGCTGGGGCTGGCCGCCGCGCTGCTCACCCGGCCGCGGCTGCTCGTCCTGGACGAACCGGCCAACGGCCTCGATCCCGCCGGCAAGCGGCACGTTCACCGGGTCATCAGCGGGCTGGCCGCCGATGGAACCGCGGTGGTCCTGTCCAGCCATCGGATGGACGACCTGGCCGCGCTGTGTTCGGAGGTGACCATTCTCGCCACCGGGCGGGCCGTGTTCTCCGGTCCGGTAAGCAAGTTGGCCGCGGAGAGCGGCGACCTGGACTATCGACTGGTCACCACCGACCCCGATGCCGCCAGGGAGCACGCGGCGCAGACGCCCGGGCTCCGTCTCGTGCCGGGCAAGAACACCGACGTCGTCGTGCACGGATCGACGTCCTCCCTGGACGAGTTGATCGCCCGCCTGGTGACAGCCGGGGTCGCGCTCAGGGAGCTGGGACCGGTGGTGCCACCGCTCGAGGCCGCCTTCCTGAGGCTCACGGAAACGGACTCTTCATGACAGCGACCGTCGCAGAACCCCGGCCCGCCGGCCCCGCTCCCTTACGGAACGGTTACCGGTTCGAGCTGGTCAAGCTGCTCTCCCAGTGGCGGATCCGGCTGCTGCTCCTGGTCTGCTGGCTCGGCCCCGCGGCGTTCGTGGCCGTGGTGAGCCTGCAGAGCTCGCTCCCCACCGACACGGTCTTCGGCCGCTGGATGAACGCCACCGGCTGGGCGGGATCACTGGTCGTCCTGGACTTCGCCTGTACGTGGGCGCTCCCGCTGCTGACCTCGCTGGTCGCCGGCGACGTCTTCGCCGTGGAAGACCGGCTCGGCACCTGGCGCCACCTGCTGGTGGCCGTACGGTCCCCGCGCCGCATCTTCGTGGCCAAGAGCCTGGCCAGCCTCACCGTCATCCTGCTCCTGGTGATCGGGCTGACCGCCTCCGGCATCGCGGGCGGTCTGGCCGCCGCCGGCAACGGGCAGCTCGTCGGCCTGGACGGCAGCATCATCGCCCCCGGGGACGCGGCAAGCACGGTCCTGCTCGCCTGGGCCTGCGCGCTGGCGCCCACGCTCGCGTTCGCCGCGGTCGGTCTCCTCGGCTCGATCGTCCTTGGCCGCTCTCCCATGGGCCTGCTGATGCCCGCGCTGCTTGCCCTGGTGCTCCAGCTCGCGCAGTTGCTCCCGCTGCCTGCGGCGGTACGGCTGGCGCTGCCGAGCGAGGGCTTCCTGGCCTGGCGCGGACTCTTCACCGCCCCTGTGCAGACCGGCCCCCTCCTCGTCGGCCTGGCGGTGAGCCTGGCCTGGGCGGTTGTCGCCACCGCCCTGGCGTACCGGCTGTTCCTGCGCCGGGACTTCACCGACCTGAACTACGACGGGTCGGCCAGGAACATCCTGTCCGGGGTCCTGCCGCTGACCGCGCTGACCGTCCTCGCCTACGGCGTGATCGTCGTGGCGACCCCGGCCACTGGCTCGGGTATTGAGCAGGCCAAGGTGCAGGACTCGCTCGCCACGGCCTTCGCCCACCTCTACCGGCTGCAAACCCGCGAGCTCGGCCGCCCCGACGTCACCGAGGCGCAGCTCCAGGCAGCTGCCTCCTGCGACAAGGGCGGCTCGCGGGTCGCGGACGAAGGCCCAGGCAACGACTGGCGGTGCGTCGTGTCCTGGCACCTGCCAGGCGCCACAGCCCTCGGCAACGCCATCTACCAGCTCGACATCACCTCGGACGGCCGCTTCATCGCAGACGGTGACGGCCCCAAAGAGGTCAACGGCTATTTCCAGGTCCGCACTCCCATCGGGGACGCTCCCAACCCCCTGTGGCAGTTCGACGTGAACATCGATCTGCTCACACGCACCGTGAAGGGCTGATGAACCATGCACGTCACACGTCGGCGCATCACCAAGAGCCACCGCCGGCTCTTGGCGTGGCGTTCCAGCCGCCGGGCCCGCGTCGCTGTCGCGGGCTCCGTGGCCATCGCCGTCACCGGCGGCGGCATCGCCTACGCCTCCACCGAGGGGTTCGACTCCAACCTGGTCGGCACCACGTACAAGGACGGCCTGCAGCTCGCCAGTGACCAGATCATGAAGTCGATCGGCCGCCGCCTGCTCGTGGACAACGGCAAGCTGCTGGCCTCGACCATCAGCCCGGACGGCCGCTTCCTCGCCGCCCTCACCAACGACCGCTCGATCGCGCTGACCATCGTCGACCTGCGGACGTACAAGGTGCTGCAGCAGGCGGGCACCGCCGCGACCGCCGGGGTGCGCATCTCCGGCAACGACGTCGGCCAGGAAGGTCCCGCGTACTCTCCCGACGGTAAGACCCTGTGGTTGCCGCAGATGAACGGCTTCAACCGCTTCCCCGTCAACGCCGATGGAACCCTGGGTGCGCCGACGTTCATCACCATCGCCGCGCAGGGCGCCATGAAGGCGCTGCCCGCACAGGCGGTCTTCTCCACCGACGGCACGACCGTGTACGTCGCCGTCAACGGCCAGAACCGCGTCGTGGCCATGGACGCGGCCACCGGTGCGATCCAGCGGAGCTGGACAGTGGGCACGGCGCCACGTGGCCTGGCCATGGCCGGCGGCAAGCTGTACGTCAGCAACGAGGGCGGCCGCCCGGCCAAGCCCGGCGAGGCGACGATGAACTCCTACGGCACCCAGGTGCCTGCCAACCTCGTCACCGGCGCGACCACCACCGGCACCGTCAGCGTGATCGACATCGCCGATCCCGCGGCCGCGGTCACCTCCATCGACGTGGGACTGCACCCGACCGCGCTGCACGCCGCCGGCGGCGCCCTGTTCGTCACCAACACCTTCGACGACACGGTCTCGGTCATCGACACCGCCCGCGACCGGGTCGTCCAGACGATCGCCACCCAGCCGTGGCCGCAGTCGCAGGTCGGCTACGCCCCCAGCGGGGTGACCCTGACCGGGGACGGTCACCTGCTCGTCACTCTCGGCCGGGCCAACGCGCTCGCCGTCTACCGCTACACTCGCCCGCAGGAGCCTGTCAGGTACGTCGGCCTGCTCCCGATGGATTACTACCCGGCAGAGGTGACCACCGTCGGCAACGAGGTGATCGTCACCAACATGCGCGGCATCGGCGAGCGCGGCCCGACCCGCACCATCGACAAGGGGCCGGGTACCACCCCGGCGACCGGCCACAACACCCACGACTCCACCGGTACGCTGCTCCGCTTCAGGCTGCCCGACGACCGGGCGATCGCCAGGTCCACGGCCACGGTTTTCGCCCAGAACGGCTGGGGCAAGCACGATGTCAGGCAGGCCGAGGCGAACAAGCAGCATCCCGTCCCCGTCCCCAAGCGCTTGGGCGACCCCTCGACGATCAAGTACGTCTGGCTGATCGTCAAGGAGAACCGGACCTACGACCAGATGTTCGGCGACGATTCGCGCGGCAACGGCGACCCGTCGCTGGCGCAGTTCGGCGAGAAGGTCACGCCGAACCAGCACGCCATGGTCCGCCAGTTCGGCCTCTACGACAACACCTACTCCATCGGCACCAACTCCGCCGAGGGCCACAACTGGCTCATGCAGGCGGACAACCCCGAGTACACCGAGTCCAGCGCCGGGCTGTACCAGCGCAGTTACGACACCGAGGACGACGCGCTCGGCCACCAGCGGTCCGGCTTCCTGTGGACCGGCGCCCAGGCCGCAGGCAAGACGGTGCGCAACTTCGGCGAGTTCACCATGTTCGAGACCGTGCCTCCGGGCGCGACGTGGCAGGGTTTCTACTGCGACGCCAAGAACATGGCGGCCACCGGCCAGGACACCACCATGAAGACCGACACCCAGTCGCCGATCCCGTCGCTCAACGCGGTCACGGTGCACGAGTATCCGAAGTACGACCTGAACATCCCCGACGTCTACCGGTACGAGATCTGGAAGCGCGACTTCCAGGCCAACGGCCCCGCCAACCTCAACATGATGTGGCTGTCCAGCGACCACACCGGCGGACCGCCGAACTCGGTGGCCTCGGTCGCCGACAGCGACCTGGCCACCGGCAGGATCGTCGACACGATCTCGCACAGCCCGTACTGGAAGGAGTCCGCGATCTTCGTGATCGAGGACGACACGCAGAACGGCGTCGACCACGTCGACGGCGCTCGCGGACCCGTGCAGATCATCAGCCCCTGGGCGCAGCACGGCAAGGTGGACAGCACCTACTACACGCAGATCACCGTGATCCGCACCATCGAGCAGATCCTCGGGATCCAGCCGATGAACCAGAAGGACAGCGCCGCCACCCCGATGAGCGGGGCCTTCACCAAGAAGCCCGACCACACCCCGTTCAACGTCGTGCCCAACCAGGTGCCGCTCACCGACGGCCTGGCGACCCCACCGGCCTGCGGCAACGACAGTGGGACCCCCACCGCGGCGACTGCTGTGTCCTCCGACAAGCAGGACACCATCGACAAGTGGACCGCCTGGCAGAAGGACCAGCACTTCACCGGGTCGAACGCGATCCCCGACTACGCCAGCCCTGCGCTCATGGACCACTTCACCTGGTACCAGGCACACAACTGGGACACCCCCTACCCCGGCGAGACCAGAATCCTCACCCCGGTCGAGGTACCAGGCGGCTTCCTGCCGTCGTCCGAACGCGACGGTTGACCTACGCCGAACGGCGACAGCCTTGCCACCCGCAGCGGCGGGTACGGCTTCGTCCCCAAGGACAAGCAGGGCTGTCGCCAGGTCTCCCAGGAGCGTCAGCGTTCTCGATCGACGACGTCGTGGAGCTTCATCCGGGTTGTGGACCGGCTGATCCTGCTGACCCGCGGCGATGCCTCTCGTGCTGCGGCATGAGATGGCGGTGCCGCACCGCCAAGTCGCTCGTCCGCGGCCGGATTGGGCTGACCGGGCGATCCTGGCAGCGCTCACCCGGCGCCTTCCGCGCTGGGTTTCGGGCGCATCGGATCGTTGACGCCGGGTGCGTTGCCGGCCTGGGCACCGCAGGCTGGTCAGGGGGCACTGGACCTACCCGGGCAACACCGGCCGCCCGCCGATCGCCGAGGAGGCGCGTGCAGGCCCGGAACCTGATGATGGGCCTGGGGGAGCGCGTGGGCCGGTTCAAGTTCCTCATCAGAGTCCGTGATGGCGAGTTTTCCCAGGTCGTCGACCGGGCGTTCACCGGCTCCGGCGTACGGATCCGCAAGATTCCACCCCGAGCCCCTCAAGCGAATTGCTATGCGGAGCGATTTGCCGGAACACCACGGTGTGAGTGCCTGGACCACGTGCCGGTCTATGGTGAGCGGCATCTGCGCCAGGTGCTCGCCGAATTCGAGCGGCACGCAGTTGACCGGCCGTGTACCTTGTTGCGCGACCTGCCCGGCCCAGACCGACAAACACGTGGTCAAAGCGCTGTCAGATTTCACGGTACGCGCCTCCGGCCCGGCTCGTCATACCGGACAAGGGCGCGCCGGCCACCGGCCGCCGGAATGGGTGCGTCAGCGTGGCGCGGGCTGCCGCCCTCCGTCCGCGGTGCTATGGGCATCACCTGAGGCAGGTCTGCGCGGTCATGACCAGGGTGACGCCGAGGACCATCCTCTTCGACGCGGCGAAGACGTAGATCGCCTTGGGGTTGCCAGGCACGGCGGCGTAGGTGCCGTACAGAGCGTTCTGCTTGAGGTTGGGGTAGGTGGCCCTCAACTGCGTGGGGTGGAGCCCCAGCCGATGCCTTGAGGCGTCTTGACCTTGCCGGGCGCGGAGATCGTCACCACGCCCTGCTTCTTCGAGATGAACAGGCCCGCCCGGTTGCCCTCGTACCGATGGTTCTTGAAAGTTGCCGTACCCGAACGGCCCTAACGTCGCCTTCCCGGCGGCGGCGTTCGCGTCGGGCGCGGCTCCTGTCAGCGCCACGGCTCCGGCCAGGGCCGCCGCCAGCGCCGAGCGGCCGACTCGCAGGGTTGTCGTCTGGTTCATCATGCTCCTTTGGTTGATCACGAATGTGCCACCGTACCGACGGCGGCCCCACCGAGGCGTCACGTCGGGGACATTCGGAACTTTGGTCACGCCGATGTGCAACAACCGATCGAGGGCTCGCAACATGCACGGGTCTCGGCGAGACCGGGACCGGTACGGAGCTGGTCGCATGATCGGAAACGATGGTGGAGGAAACGTGACATCAGGTAGCAGGCGTATGGTCCGAGGGCTGGCGATGGTCGTTCTGACGGCCTGCGCGGGCTTGACGCTGCTGGCGGGGCAGGCCAGCGCGACACCGAGGATCATCAAGACGTACCCGCTGACCACCGCGTGCATGAGGGCCTGCCAGATTGATCTCAAGACCGCTCCGAGCGGCTACTACTGCGGGCGCGCGTACAGCGTGTATGCCCTCATGGTGGGCACCTGACGGTGTTCTGACGCGGTAGCCGGGCGACGGCGGCAGGCGGCGCAGGCCTTTGCCGCATGGAGCACGTGACGGGCCGGCGGCCTGCAGAGTCCTGGTACGTGCGGCCGATACCGGGTTCCCCGGACAGCAGAACCGCCGGCTCCCGCGAGGGAAGGCCGGTATCGACCGCGGAGACGTTCTACATGGCAGAGGCGGGGATGCTCGCGGTGACCGTGAAGCCTCCCTTGTCGTCGTCTCCCGCGCTGAAGGTGCCGCCGAGCAGGGTCACCCGGCGGTTGAGCCCGGTCAGGCCCATCCCGGAGCCGGCGCCGGTCAGCGCGGGGTCGGTGCCGCGCTGGGCAGGCTCGTTGCGTACCTCGACGTCGGCCCGGTCGCCGGGATAGACGACGTTGACGGTGACCGGCGCGCCGGGGGCGTGCTTGCGGGCGTTGGTGAGCGACTCCTGCACCACCCGGTAGACGGCGCGGGCGACGACCGCGGGCACCGTGCCGGGGTCGCCTTCGACGTGCAGGGCCGCGTCATCGGCGGCGGCCAGGGTGGCGAGGTCGCCGCCGGTGTCGTCGTCGGGACGCCCGGTGGGCACCGGCCGGGCGCCTGTGGTGACCACCCGCATGAGGTCGCGCAGTTCGGTGAGGGTACGCGTGCCGACCCGCCGGATCTGCTCAGCCGCCGCGCGGGCGTCGTCGTCGCGGGTGGTGACGCGCAGCGCGTCGGCGTGCAGGACGATCTCGGTGACGTGGTGGGTGACGATGTCGTGCAGGTCAGCGGCCAGGCGCTGTCGTTCGGCGGTCTCGGCCCGCTCGGCGAGTAGCCGGCGCTCGGAGTCGGCGAGCTCGGCCCGCTTGCGCAGCGACCGGACGAGCTCGCCGCGGACCTTGAGGTAGAGGGCGAGCAGCGCGGGCAGGGCGGTGGCCGACAGCGCCACGTACAGCGTTCTCCACGAAGGAGACCAGATCGGGATCGCCGGCAGCGCCAGGACGGCGGCGTAGGCGAACGCCTGCCGCCAGGGCAGCAGGGCGACCAGGAACGACACCACGATCGGGGCCGCCACGGGCGTCACGAACGGGTCGCCCCGCGCCGTCATCACGCCCGGCGCCAGGCCGGCGCCGGCGGCGAGGATCGTCGTGATCGCGATGGCCAGCGCTCCCACCGTCCGTGGGAAGCGGACCACCAGTGGCAGGAACGCGTCGAGCAGGAGGCTCAGCGCCAGCTCGGCGAGCGAGCCGGGGCCGCGGGTGTACGCGCCCGCGGCGTACAGGACAATCTGGAGGAGCGCGCACAGCGTGGCCGCGCCGAAGGCGGCCGCGAGCATCACCCTCCGGTCGCCGACGATGAGCTTCGGCCGGGAGAAACGTCGCGGTGTGCGCACAGTGGGCACCTCACAGTGTTCAGCCGGGCTCGTCGAGGAGCCCGGCCTGGTGGGCGAGCAGGGCGGCCTGCGTACGGTGGGTGAGATCCAGCTTGGCCAGCAGGCGGGAGACGTAGCTGCGCACGGTCGTCTCCGACAGGAACAGCCGCTGCGCGATCTCGGGGTTGGTGAGCCCCTCGCCGAGACAGGCCAGCACCTCGCGTTCGCGCTCGGCCAGCGTGGCCACCCGCGCCCGCGCGCTGTCACGCCGCTCGTCGCCTCGGGACGACTGCGCGATCAGCCTGCGCGCCGCGCTCGGCGACATCACGACGTTCCCGTCGGCCGCCACCTTGACCAGGTTGAGCAGCTCCTCGGCCGGGGTGGCCTTCACCAGGAAGCCCCCGGCGCCGGCCTCCAGGGCGCCGAGCACGTGCTCGTCGGAGTCGAACGTCGTGAGCACGATGACCGCGGGCGGCGCGGCGAGCGCGGCGATCTCCCTTGTCGCGGTGATGCCGTCCACCCCCGGCATCCGCAGGTCCATGAGCACCACGTCGGGCCGGTTACGCAGGACCTCCTCGACCGCTTCGGCCCCGTCCCGCGCCTCGCCGACCACCTCGATCTCCGTGCTGGAGCCGAGGATCGCCGTCAGATGCCGGCGCACCATCGGGTCGTCGTCGGCCAGGAGAACCCTGATCATGCCTGCACAGTCTGCCATCCGTCCTCGCCCGCCGTGGCGCCCGGCCCGTGCTCGAGCCGGGCGCCATCACCGGTGGTCAGCCGCCGAGCCCGCGCCAGAAGGCGCAGCGGTGCTCACCGCTCACGTCGGCCGGGCCGATGCCGCCCTGGCTTGCGGGCTTCAGGCTGAGCACGGTCCGGCCGGACGGTGTGAACGCGGGCCAGGCAGGCGCGCCGGCGGCCTGGGGCTTGCCGGTGTGGGCGAAGGACGTCCAGTAGCCGATCATCTGCTCCGCCAGCCGCCACTGCTCCGGCGTGAGCCCATCCCATCGCTCGCCGTCCAGGTCGAACAGGTAGGGCAGGTCGCTGGCGTGCTGGGCGCCCAGCGGGAAGTCGGAGGGGGTGCCGAAGATGTTCGGGGCGTTGGCGTCGGCGAACTCGTAGGCGTACACCGTGGTGCGGGCGGCCATCGCCTCATCGGCCTCCAGGGTCGGGCAGGCCCAGGCGCGGTCGCTGCTCACCGTCGCCCAGGCCCGGCCGGGGGAGGAGAAGGCGGTCAGCGGATATTCCTTCAGCACCGTGCCGGCCTGCTCGCCGAACGCGTTCTTCATCAATGCCGGGTAGTTCTCGGCGGTCACCGGGATCCCGGCCTGCGCGGTGCCGGCGACGAAGCCGTTGCCCTCGCTCTTGGCGGCGCCGGAGATCACCGGCACGCGCGGGAATTCGCCCGTGCGCAGCGCCTGCGCAGGGTCGCGTGGCAGCAGCGGCGTGCCGTGGGCGAGGGCAGTGCCGAAGCTGTCGTTGACCTTCATCAGCTCGGCGGCCGGCTTGGCCCGCAGGCACTCCAGCTCCTTGCCCGCCGCGCAGCCGAGCCGCCTGGCCGCGGCCAGGCCGATGTCCCGGCCGGCCTTCAGCGAAGGGTAGGGCGTGAACGGCGGCATGTCCGGAACCGGGACGTAGGTGCCGGCCGGCCAGTTGAGCGTGCACGTTCCGGACTGCATGACGGCCTTGTCGATCAGGCCGCGCGCGGCCGGAGAGGTGAGCAGCGCGCAGGTGCTGATCCCGCCGGCGGACTGGCCGATCAGCGTCACGTTGCCCGGGTCGCCGCCGAAGGCCGCGGCGTTGCGCCGCACCCATCTCAGGGCTTCGAGCTGGTCGGCCAGCCCGAACGTGCCCGAGCCGGGCAGCCCCGGCAGGGCGAGGTAGCCGAACGCCCCGAGCCGGTAGTTGGGCGTCACCACGATCACCTCGCCCTGGCCGGCCATCCGGCGGGCGTTGTACATGCTGCCGTAGCCGTCGAGGAAGCCGCCCCCGTGCAGCCACACCATCACCGGCAGCCGCTCGCGCGACGACTTGGCCGGCGCGGTGATATCAAGGAACAGGCAGTCCTCCCCACCGGCCTGCCTGCCTCCTTCCTCCTGGAGGCACGGCCGGCCGGGCTTGGTGGCGTCGGCCACTCCCCGCCATGACGCGACCCGCACCGGTTCCTTCCACCGCAGCTTCCCCACCGGCGGCTGCGCGAAGCGGATCCCCGAGTACGTCCTGACCGTGCCGTCGTCCGTGCCCCTGATCCGGCCCGAGTCCAGCTCAACGACCGACGGTCGCGCCTTCGACGCCGCCTGTTGCTGCGCGGCGGCCGGCGTGACACACGCGGTCATGGCCAGGCAGCCACCGGTGACCAGAGCGAGAAGCCGCCGGGTAGACGGCCCTGCCCATGATATTTTTCCGATCATGCGGTCAGTTTCGTGTCCGCGCCGGGCCCGCCGTGACGGGTGAACGTTGCGGGCTCGCGATCGCTTGTTGCGCGTCGGTGCGACCAAAGTTCCGGCGGTTGCCGCGCCTCGGCATCACCAAAGACTCGGCAGCATCATCGGAGCGGGCTCTTGTCCTTGAGGACGTAGCCGCCCCGGATCACCGGTGCGTCAGGGGCAGGGGCCATGCACTTGGTCAGCGGCGACTCTCCCGGCGCCGTCGCCCCGGACAGCCCGATCCGGCTCGGGCCCTTGCCCTTGCCCGCGACGTAGAAGCTCACGCCCATCCGGACCTTGCGTTTCACCAGATCCTCCCACGGGCCGCCCGGGGTGGCTCGGACGAGGGTTCCCGTGACGGTCGCCGTGGGGCCGCCGGTGGTCAGGCAGTCGACCTCGAGCTCACCCCAGTTCACCTGGCGCGGCTTCCCCGGCTCCTCGACGGCGTGATAAATGCGGAACGTGCCCCAGGCCCGGGTGGGGAAGGCGGGGCTGTTCGCGGTGTACTCACCGTGCGCGTCGACGGTGATCCGGATGTCGTTGCCCGGGGCCGGGAAGTACATCCGTGCCGATCCCTTGATGGAGGCCGCCGAAACAGTGTCGGCAGCGGCGGGGGAGAGGCTCGCCGCGGCGGCGACGGCGGCCAGGGCGAGGACTCCGGCGGCCCGGTACAGCGTGTTGATCATTGGGTTTCTCTCCAAGTGGTGACCGTTGAACTGCTCCCACGACTGTTGTGGACAAGCAGGCTTTTCACCTCCCCCGCCCGAGGGAGAATTTCCAGCGCGACGACCCATACGATCACGACCGCCGAGAAGGCCAGAACCTGGACCCGGAACTGCCAGCCGACCATTCCCGTCCGGGAGAACAAGCAGGAGCAGGCGAAGAGCAAAGCGGCGAAGGGAGGCAGAACAAGCGTCACCTTCAAAAGATCGACGTACCACCCCCTAGCACAAGTGCCACCGCCGCACAACCCGGACAGCACGACCTCGCTCCAGCCGAAGAGCATGAGCAGGAGCATCATGCAAGAACCCGCCCCGGCCACGGCGATCCGCACAGGGTGCTGCCGTCACCTGATCGAGAGCCGGTGACTGGGCGTGCTCTTTGCTGTCATTCGTCGCCTCCGATGAACTCGTGGTTGTTACGGCCGTCGTTCTGACACCGTCGCGACTACGGGCCCGGCATGTCGGTCTGGGCCAGACCGACATGCCGGGCAGGTTCGCCCCGCGCGGACTGTCCCGCAGTTGCGCAATGCGCCTTTCTACAGGCCCGCGTCCTGGAATTGCCCTACCGAACGTGTTGCCAGTCCCGACCTGCGTTGATCAGGCCGCGCTCGCTGCGGCGGCTGGTGCGCGGCGCGTGGCGTCAAGAAAGGGACCCAACAGCACACCGAGCTTTCGAGGCTCATTAATAGCTGAACTTGAATTCCCAAGTGGGCACCCCGGAACCGCCGGACACAGGGGCCCCGGCCGACATCATCTCAACAAACGCATCGACGGTGCCGTGCGAAAGCTTCTTCGTCAGCCCCGGAATCTGGCCGAACGGATCGAGTTCCTCGAAAGGCTCATCAAATTGCCAGCCTTCCCGGTGCATCACCGCCAGCGCATCCCGCACGTGCTGGACACCCGCCACTGTTACGACCACGCTGGCACTCGGTGAGGGAATCAAATCAGGGTCCGGTTCGAACTGGCAGTTATCCTCACGGTCGATGGCTGTGACCGAGTCCGCGGGGAACAACCGGGTCAGCAACGGGGTCACGTCCCGCTCCAGCACAGGATGCTGCTGCGCCACGCGTATCTTGCACGTTGTCAGAACCACCGCCGCGTACCCGTCTGCCGGGGTGAAACACAGCGCCGCGACCGCCAAGACCGCGACCGCTATTTTGATCATCCGCATCGGCCTCAGCATGCCACCCCCGCCCCGGCCTCGCCATCCAGTCAGGTCGAGTGGTGCAATTGCAGGCCCAACTATGTCCCGCGTCGATCCGTTACAGCTTCAGTGGACTCGACAGCGTCGCCAGGCGGACGCCGTGCAAGGCAACGGAGCGCAGGGAACGCGGGAACTCGGTCCAGAACGCCTGCTCGCCGACGGTCAGGCCGAGGACCTCGCAGTGGCCGTCGGCGGTGACGGCGATGACGACCACTTAGCCTGGATCCACCGCTGGGGATCTGACAAAGGAACCGTGTGGCCTGGGGCGATGGGAGTTCTCTACACTTCCGGCGGCCCACTAGGAAGGACAACACCTCGTAAGTGCGATTCTTCCGCGACGCAGCCAAGACCGACGCGGAAAGCCTTTACCTGAGCCCTGTTAGCCCTTGGCCACGGTGATAGTTTCGGGGGCGGGTACAGAGCAGGGTGGCTCGCGGGCTTGACTGCCCGTGCCGGCCGACTCAACCTGTTCGCTGCCTTGTCGCCTACCCGGGCCCGGACGGCGGGGCCAGCTCCTCGATCCGGTGGCGCAGCCATTCCCGCTCGGCCTGGCTCGACGCGCGGGCGATCAGCAGCATGCCACGCCGGTACGGATCCGGCTCGTCCCTTGCCCTGACCGGCCTGCCGTCCTTGCGGAAGAAGCCGGCGGGTGCTTCCAGGAAGGCCAGCCGGCGGCGGAGCACCTGGGCCTGGTCGGTCGGGTCGGGTAGCGCCGACAGGAACGCCAGCAGCGCGAAGAACCTGGTCTGGTCACTGATATCCAGGTCCAAGGGCTCGCGCAACCGCCTGAGCAGTTCCTCGTGGCCTGCACTGGTGATCGTGAGGACCTGCCTGGGAGCGGCGGCCGCGCCCGCCTCCTCGTGCCGCTCGACCAGCCCCTTCGCCTGGAGCCTGGCGATGGCCGGGTAGAGGGCGCCGTCGCTGACCGGACGAAGATGGCCGGTGAGCGCCGCCAGGTGCGATTTGAGCTCGTAGCCGTGCATGGGCCGCTCGTTCAGGAATCCCAGGATGGTGAGGCCCAGGTCGCCGCCGCTTGCCATGGGATGCATCGTACCGCTATACATCTAATCGATATATAGCGAAACGAGGTATCGATGATCCGGCTCGCTCTGCCCATCTACGTGGAGTTGCTCACCGCCGTGGTCGCGGTGGGAATGATCGACCTGCTGTGGGTGTCCGGGCTGGGTGAGGCGGCGATCGCAGCGGTCACGGTGGGCACCACGGTCGAATACCTGGCCTACGGCCTGTTCCTGGCGGTGCCGACAGGAGTGACCGTGCTGATCGGGCGGCGCGACGGGCACGCGCCGCTGGCACCCGTGATCAGGACGGGGTGGTGGTTGTGGGGGGCGTCCTCGGTCGCGATCGCGGTGCCCGGCGTGCTGCTGCGGGAGCCGCTGGCCAGCCTGTTCACCGACTCGCCGGCCCTCACAGCGGGCTTCCTGCTGGTCTCGCTCGGCGGACTGCCCGTGTACTTTGCCCAGACGGTCGTGGACGGCATCCTGAAGGGCATGGGGAACACAAAGCTCCCCATGCGGAACGCGTTCATCTGCAATGGCCTGGTGGTCGTACTGGACCCGGTCTTCATCTACGGGCTCGACCTGGGCGTTCAGGGGGCCGCGCTGGCCACGGTGCTGGCGCGCCTGCTCACGCTGTTGATCGCCGTCCTCTCCGTGACACAACCGCGCTCCCTGGGCCCGGGCCTGGTCGTGGGCGAGGTGCTCCGGACAGGACTCCCCATGTCCGGAGATTTCCTGGCTCGTTCCCTGGTGGGCCTGGCCCTCGTCGAGATCGTGGCCGGCTTCGGCACGGCGGAGGTGGCCGGCTACGGGATCGGGCAGAAGATCATGCTGGCCGGTGTCATGGTCTTCTACGCGCTGCGCCAGGCGGCGATGATCCGTACAGCCCGCTCAGAGCCCGTCCGGGCGCCGCTCCGGCTCGGGCTCGGGTCGGGCGCCGTCGTGGCGATCGTGCTCAACGTGATCGCGGCGCCGGTCGCCGGGCTGTTCACCGAGGACCCGGCGGTGGCTGTGGGCTTCCTGCGCTGGATGACGCTCAACCTGGTGCCCTTCGGCGGCCTGCTCGCCGTGGGCGGGGTCATGCAGGCGAGTGGAAGAGGCAGCCGCCTGCTCGCCGCCACGCTGGCGGGCTTCGCCGTGCAACTGCCCCTCGCGTACATGCTGAGCTCATGGCTCGGGGTCACCGGGGTGTGGTTGTCAATGGCCGCAGGGACGGCGGTCAGCCTCGTAGGCGCGCTGGCGCCATGCGCGAACGGTTTTGCGCCCCCTCGCGACCGAGCACCCCGATCGACTCGAACACCAGCAGGCCCACCGCGTTGATCTCGGTGTGGATGGCCGCGGTCATCGCGTCCAGGTACGGCCTGGTCTGCTGACATGTCACGCGCTGAGCGCTTCTCCGAACTCGAGGCCGTACGGTACGCATCTCGTCGACCGTGACTCGTGGGTATGCGCTGGAGCACTCTCTGCTCCAGGCAGGGCCGATCAGCGGCCACCGTCGCCCTCGTTCTGCGTGATTCAATCAGCCGGCTCAGGAAGGCACCTCGTAAGTGCGATTCTCCCATAGCCGTACGCAGGCGATCTTCGACGACGAGCACGTGATCTCCTATGGTGGCCTGGCCCCGGCGCTGCGGGCTGCTCAGGCACGCTGATGCTGCGCGTCATCGCCATGAGCGACGAACTCGCCCTGGGAGCCCGCCAAGCTCCCCATGCCCCCCGGACGCCGCCTACCTCGGCTGGGACGTCTCCCCGGACGGCCGCGGCGCCGGCATCACGTCCGTCACGAACCAGCTGCGCGACCAGGGCAGGCCACTGCTGCGCCCGAGCACCTCATACCGGCTCATCGCCCAGGCACGCCGCCAGAGCGCCCGGTGGCCCGCCATGTTGAGCCGGACGGTTTCGGGTGGACCCGTTCAGGTCTTGTCGTCGGTGAGGGGCCAATGGGTTGGGGCGCGACGCCGAGGTGCCTCGGCCTGTTTCTTGGCCCATCCCCGGCGAGATCCCCGTGACTGCTGCCGGCGCCACCGGGCGGGCCGGCCTCTGGCCGCCTCGGCCGACGAACTCGCGACCTGATCGGGGACGGCCTCTATCCGTTCGGAACATCTACGGGGAACCCTAAAACGCCCTACAGATAAAGACGGTCGTGACAACCACCTCAGAACGGGAGCTCGTCTTGACGGATCCCCCACCTCCCGATGACCACCGGCCACCGGTACGCGGCCAGGCGGGGTTGGCGGAGTGCCAGGACGATTCCGCCATCATCGCGGCATCCCTGGACGTACCGGAGCGCTTCGCGGCGCTCTTCGACCGGCACGCCACCGTCCTGCACCGCTATGCCGCGCGGCGCCTCGGGCCCGACCATGCCGAGGACGTGGTGGCCGAGGCGTTCACCAGGGCTTTCGAGACGCGCCACCGGTACGAATTCGCGCGTACGGAGGCGTTGCCCTGGCTGTACGGCATCACCACGAACGTCATCGGCCTGCACCGGCGTGCTGAAGTGCGCGGCTACCGGGCCATGGCCCGTACGGGTGAGGATCCCGTGGTCGCCGCGTTCGACGAGCGGGTGGCCGCCCGGGTCTCCGCATCGGCCACCCGGCAACGCCTGGCCGCCGCGCTGGCGAAACTCGGCCGCGGTGAGCGGGACGTGCTGCTGCTGATCGCCTGGGGCGATCTGACGTACGAGGAGACGGCCCAAGCGCTGCAGGTGCCCATCGGCACGGTCCGATCACGCCTGTCACGAGCCCGCCGCAAGGTCGCGCACGCTCTGGGCGGCGCCAATCCCATCGAGACGAGAGAAGAAGACCATGAACGACCTTGAGCTGATCAGGCGCCTGCGCTCGGAGGTGGCGGAAACCGGTCCGGACGCCTTGACCGGCGCGCGGGGGCAACTGCTGGCCGTGATGGCCCGTACGGCGGCTCCTCGGCGGTCCCGGCGGCCGCCGCCAGCGCGGAGCGTACGCCACAGGATTCGGGGAGCTACTGGCACATCAAACGGGAGAGCGAGGACGGCCGGCACTTCTGGGGCGAGAGCTGGACCACGCGCGACGGGCAGCGGTGGAGCAGAGGGGAGCCGGGCAACGGGCCCGGCGTGGTGAAGGAGCCCTCGGGCACGTTCTGGCTCGGACCCGCCGACAGCGGCACCGAGGTCTCCATGGAGGATCTCGAGGCGTTGCCGACCGACCCCGAGGCGTTGCGGCAGAAGGTCACCGCGATGCAGAAGGGTGGTCCCGTCGGCGAGCACGACATCGCTCTCCTGCCGCTGGCCTCGCTGATCGCGGAGCTCCCCGCGCCCGCGGACGTCCGATCGGCGGCGTTCCGCGCGCTCGCCGAACTGCCGGGCGTGCAGCGGCTGGGCGCGGTCGAAGGCGGGGAGGAGCTGATGATCCAGGGCGGGAAGCGGGAGAGCAGGCTGGTCGTCGATCCCGAGACGTCCCGGGTGATCCGCACCAGTTGGCTCCCCACCGCTGATGGCGGGCTGGCGGGTACGAACCGCGGGTTGTTCATCAAGCTGACCACAGGTTGGACGGACGAGCTTCCCCGGTAGGGCCTTCTCCTTCGTACGTGAGGTAGATCATGACTTTAGGCAAGTCGCTCCTCGCCGTCCTGCTGGCGGGGCGCCGTTGCTCGCCCAGGGTGTGCTGGACCGGCGGTTGTTCGACGTCACTCAGCTCTTGGCCTGGCGGTACGGCGACGCCGACACCCCCGACATCCCCGTCATCGAACAGGGCATCACCACACCACTGGGTTCCTCGCAGGTGCGGCGGCTGTCCAGTCTGGGCATGAGCGCGGCACGCGTGTCCAAGGCGAACGCCGCGCAGACCTGGCGGACTCTCACGGGAGCTCGCACTCTGGTGGCGGGCCGTACCAAGCTGTGGCTGGACGGCCGCAGGAGCTTCTCGTTGGACGAGAGCGTCAAGCAGATCGGCGCGCCGCAGGCGTGGCAGCAGGGTTTCTCGGGCAAGGGCGTCACGGTCGCGGTCCTCGACTCCGGCTACGACCCTGACCATCCGGACCTGAAGGACGCGGTTACGCATGAGGGGAAATTCAGCAAGGAACCGGATATGCGCGACAACAACGGCCACGGCACCCACGTCGCCTCGATCGTGGCCGGCAGAGGCGAGAAGTACCGGGGCGTGGCCCCGGAGGCGAGCCTGGCCATCGGAAAGGTGGGCGAAGGCAATGGCCTGACCGAGTCCGAAGGCCTTGCTGGCATGGAGTGGGCCGCCGTCGAGGTCAAGGCCAAGATCGTCAACCTGAGCTGGGGCGGTCCTGACGGCCCTGAGCTGGATCCGCTGGAGCAGGCGGTCAACACGCTGTCGGAACAGACCGGCGCATTGTTCGTCGCGGGGGCGGGAAACGACGGCGTCAAGGGCAGTGTGCTCAGTCCCGGTAGCGCCGAGGCGGCACTCACCGTGGGCGCGGTGGACAAGCAGGGCCGGATGGCCGACTTCTCCAGCCAGGGGCCGCGCGTGAGCGACCACGCGATCAAACCGGACGTGACCGCGCCCGGGGTCGACATCATGGCCGCCGCCGTCGGGGGCGGCTACCGATCGATGAGCGGCACCTCGATGGCCACCCCGCACGTGGCGGGAGCGGCGGCGATCCTGGCCCAGCGCCACCCGGACTGGACGGGCGCGCAGCTCAAGGCCGCGCTGATCGGCAGCGCCGCCCCGGTCCAGGACGCGACGCTCTATCAGCAGGGCGCCGGGACGATCGACCTGGTACGCGCGCTGCGGCAGCAGGTCGTGCCCAAGCAGGCCAACGTGTGGGCGGCCTTCCCCTGGAACGGCACCGGCGACCGGACCGCGACCAAAACGATCACCTACGCCAACGCGGGCGACACCCCGGTCACCCTCAGCCTGTCGGCGGACAGCGAGGTGCTGAACCTGTCGTCCGACCAGGTCACCGTCCCGGCCAAGGGTGAGGCGTCGGTCACGCTCACCATCGACGCGAGCGGCAAGGCCCCGGACGAGTACCCGGGAACAGTCACCGCCAAGTCGGGCGAGACGGTGATCCGCACGCTGGCCGGCGCGTACGTCGAGCCGGAGTCCTACGACGTCACCATCACCGCCGTCGGCAGGCAGGGCCTGCCGGTCAACCCCCAGGAAGGCGAGATCTACGACGCCGAGACCGGGACCGTCCACGCGCTGTCCTTCCAGAACGGGACGGCCACCGTACGACTGCCCAAAGGCGACTGGAACCTCTACACCAGCATCAGAGAGAAGATCGACGGGCAGCCTGTGCTGACGATCGCCGACTCCCCGCTGAAGCTCGACGGCAGCGACCAGCGGCTCACCGTGGACACACGTCAGGGCAAGCCGACGAAAACCACCATCGACGATCCGACCGCCCAACTCCAGCGCGTTCTCACCCTCGGGCTGGACCACGGCGCGTGGGGCTCCTGGAGGCGCATGTTCGGCCTTGACGCCAACTCCCAGGTCTTCCTCATCCCCGCCGCGTCACCAGGCCTGACCTACACCCTGGCGACCACGTGGCTCAGCAAGGACCTCTCGCCCAGCCCGTACGTCTACACCCTGGTCGACCGGCGCGGCGGCGGCCTTCCGGAGGACCCCACCTACCACGCCAGACAGAAGGAACTGGCCAAGGTCACCGCGACCTACCGAGCCTCCGGAGCGGCTGCCACGGGCTCACCCCAGGTCAGCCTGCGCGTCGGCGATTCAATGGTCGAGTTCCCGGTCTCGTCGGTAGGCGACATCGCGCTGCCTGGCACGCTCGTCCACTATCGGACTCCGGGTCTGGTCTACGGCAGCAGCCTCCAGGCCGGCACCACGCTGACCTCCGACGGCGGCAAGCTCATGAAACGCGGTCACACCAGCGAAGTCTGGAACGCCGCCGTCACCGGGCCGTCGTTCCTGCTGCCGGCCGGCCACCGCACCGGCGACGGCCTGACCTTCGCCGCGACGGCGATGTTCGCCGACGGGCAGCCGGGCAGGACCGGCTCGGACGCCGCCGCCACCGGTACCGCCACCCTCGCCATGGACGGCAAGGCACCGGCCACCGCCGACCTCGCCGACTGCGACGTCCACCAACCGCAGACCTGCGAACTGCGCGCCGATCTGCCCGCCGGATCCGGCGCCTACACGCTGACCACGTCGATGCGCCGGCAGGCCACGCTCTCCACGGAGGTGAAATCGGTCTGGACGTTCCCGTCCACGACCACCGCCGCGCAGCAGCCGCTGCCCTTGATGGCCGTCCGCTACAGCCCCGAGGGCCTGGACGACTTCAACCGCGCCAAGCCGGGCAGCACGACCCGCATGCCCATGTGGGTTGAGCGCAACCCCGGCTCCACGAAGGCGGAGGTGAAATCGATCCGGCTGGAGGTGTCCGCCGACGACGGCGCCACTTGGCGTCCCGTCCCGGTCACCCGCACCGGCTCCGGCTGGACCGCCACGCTGACGAACCCTCCCGCGGCCGGATTCGTCTCCATCCGCGCTGCAGTCACGGACACCGCCGGCGACGGGGTGACCCAGACGATCACCCGCGCCTACGCCGTCGGCTGATCCGCAACGGTGAGGACGTCCCAAGGCGTGTGGCGCGCAGCACCAAGTCCCGAACCTCCTTGCTCATCCTCGGGCAGCCGGACCGGCTCGGATAAGTCCACCGATCTCGGATCAAGCGCCGGTGCCAAGCCGGCAGGGTGCCCGGCGTAACCAGCCGATGAGCCCGCAACCTCGGCGTCAGGAGTCGCGCCTCCAGTTGATCAAGGAGATGGCAGAACAGTGGACGACGCAACCGACCGTCGGCTCGCGGAAGTTGTGGAACTTCCTGATCTGCGCTCCTGATGTGCTCGATCAAGACCCTCCGCTCGCCGGGTAGCCCCGGGTGCATTGCTGCACCCGGGGCCCCTCAGAACCGTGCGTGCCACTCGTCGCGGCACACGGCTCAAGCAAGCCGCGAAGGGCAGTTCAGGTGTGCTGTGCTGGGCTCCTGCGCATTCGGGCGAGGTAGCCGCGATGGCAGGAGGCGTGAACGAGGCGGGTCTGACCATCGCCGGTCCGGCCGGGTCGTCCGTAGTGCGTGAGGTGGTCGGCTGCTATCGCGCGCCGGACGACGTGTTGCCACCATCGCGCCCATTGGTCGGGCGACTTGGGCGGCCGGTCGGCGTTGATCAAGTGGTCCCCGCAGAGCGAGCAGCGGCCGTGCTGCCTCCGATATTGGTCATCGCGGAGGCATTGCCGAGCCTGATATCGAGAAAGCATCCGTCCGGAGTATCACTGGATATCCTTGGAGGGACTGCTCGCTCGCTGGACTAATTAGTTGGGACTTACCTGGATATAAAGATCCACCCAGCTGGTGCCAGGCCTGCAGTCATAGTCATACCACTCACCTCTCTGCAGCCCGAGATTTCCGCGCTGAGAGCATGACCACCAAGGATTCGGCCCGTAGAAGGTGTCGTAGTAGCGGAAGGGCGACATCGCGCTGGGAGAAGTAGCGTTTGCCGTCGCCGCGTGAGCGGGCGCGGTCGCGAGGAGACCGGCCGCCAGGGCGGCGCTCACGCCCGCGAGCGCCAGGAACTTCTTCATGTGAATCTCCAAATTCGGTACGTGCTTTCGTGGACTCACAAAAGCGTTGCCATCAAGGATTATCGCCGCGACCCGACCCCTGCCGCGAGAACTTCGGGTGAACGCGGGGGAAATATTGATTACGCATGCTTTCGGCGCATTTCCACGGTTGGGTGCCGGGATATTTTAGTGCGCCCTCTCTCGAAAGCTATCCGATAACCGTAATAAGGTTTTCGTTTTCTGGATCGCAATAATGTGGAGTTGCCCTCACGGGGTGGGCCGCCTTCACGCCATGGCAGCCGTCCAGGACGCATCACCACCTCCAACGACCGGCCAAGAGCCCATGAAGACCACGCTCGAACGCACCCTCGCCAAAGCGCTCACGGAGATCGTCATCCGGCTTGATCTCAGCGACGACGACGTCATCAGGCCTGAGGCCACGATGGAGGTGCTGGAGCCCGTGATCGCTCTCCTGCAGCGCCTCCCCGGACAGGACCGGCAAGCCCTCGCCGACCTGATCAGCCAGTTCGCGCACCGGGAAACCGACCCCGAGCGGCAGCTGACCGTCATAGAAGCGCCCGAAACCCTGGGACTCCTGGCCTGAGAGTCGTGTCTCAGCCCTTAGTCGTCGTCCTGGTGGATGAGCCTCCCCGATGCGAATAGCGCATGCTCGGGCCTCCACCCCTGGCAGTAGTCCGGGTCGTCGGCGAACTGCAGCGTCAGAGACCGAACATGAAAGCATGGCCATGCTTCGACCTTGATGTCCCCGCCGAACCCTCCTGAGGGGATCTGCGAGCAAGCGCAGCACCCCGTGAACCACATTCCTCGCTGCTCCACACGGCCGCCGCCCGAGAATATAAAAGGGGCACACATTCGCCGGGGCTCATGGGCGATGAGTCGCTCAAACCCGGCCTCATCCAGCCGCGTCAGCAGGAAGTCGAGTAGTTCCTCCACGAACGTCTCAAAGCGCGCCACTCTGGCATCATCCATCAGGTCCGCGGGCCATCAGGCCAGCCGCCCTTGGCGTTCTTTTGCAGCTCTGCTTCGAGCACCACCCCACTGGCGGATCCAGCGGGGTCTTCTCATGCGGTTGATGGACCTCTCGACGCCCACTGACGGGGCAGGCGCGGCTGCCGTTCCAGGCGGTGATGTGGCCGAAGAAGCCGAACACCTCCACCTCGATCACGCCGTCCGGGCCAGCAGGCTCCACTCCCCGTCCTCGCGCCACAGGCACAGGTCGCTGTCGTCCCAGTCTCTCCCCGCAGGCTTGCAAACGGCTGCGCCAGCGGGGACGTCGTACTGGACGTCCTGGGGGACATCTTGGCCAGGGTGGTCGGCGTCTCGGCGGTCGCGGGCCCCGGTCAGGCGGGCGGGTGGGACTTGAACCCACGACCCACGGATGATGAGTCGGTTCCCTCGGTGCGTCGCTGTGTGCCGGCCGAGACCGGCGGGATCAGATGCGCGCCCCGCCCGCGATCGGAGCTGCCGAGGCCTCCTTCAGGCCATGTTCGGCCTGCTGGGCGAGAGCGTCGTCGAGCGCCTGGACGTCGTGCAGGTAGGCATGGAAAGAGACGATCTTCCCCTTGCGGATGCGCAGCACGTGGGCGCCGCTGTTGGTGTAGGTGCCGCCGTTGAGCAGGGGCGCCACGCTGTCCCACTCGACGCCGACCCTGGTGTCCCAGGGCCCTCCGTCAACGGCGACGGAACGCACGTGGAACTCCAGCCCCGGCAGCACCCGGTAGAGCCGTTCCAGCCAGACCTCGACGTCATCGCGACGGGTGCGTTCCCCGCCGAGCGCTCCACTGCCGGGGAAGGTGTGGTGCACATCAGGGCTCATCGCGTCGATCAGGTCCATGCTGCCTCGCGACAGGGCGGCGAACGCGGCTCGTACGTTGCGTCGCACGATCATGCGGTACATGAGGTGTCCTTTCCGAAGTCGTGTGGTGAAGGATCATGCGCGGCGTGCGTCGATCCCCAGCCGCTGCCGGGCGTACGCGGCGAAGCGCCGCAATCGCGCCTGCTTCCACAACATGAGCCCGCTGTCAGACCCGTCCTATCCCTCGGACGTCCGTGCGGCCCTTCTCGACGCCGCCCGCTCCGAACTGGTCGAACGCGGCGTGAGCGGGCTGAGCCTGCGGTCCATCGCCGAGCGGGCGGGTGTTTCCCGGGCGACGCCGAAATGGCACTTCGGCGACCGCGCCGGCCTCCTGACCGCCGTCGCCGCCGAAGGCTTCCGCCTGCTCGGCGAAGCCCTCAGCACCGCCGCTGCCGGTGCGGGACAGGACACCTCCGCCCGCTTCAGCGCGCTGGGACTGGCCTACCTGCGCTTCGGCCTGAACAACCCGGCCTTGTTCGACCTGATGTTCCGCCCGGACCAACTCCACGCCGACGATCCGGACCTGGTGGCCTCCCAGCAGCAGCCCTTCTCCGTACTGAGGCAGGCCACCGCCACCATGAGCGGACCCGAGCAGGAGCCCGGCGCCGCACCACCCGAAGAGCTGGCGCTGCTGGCCTGGGCGGCCGCGCACGGATTGGTCGTCCTTGTCCGTGACGGCGCCCAGCAGGCCATGACCAGGACGCCCACCGCCGGGGAGACGGCGAAGCTGGCACACTCCCTGGTCGACGCCTTCACCCGAGGCGTTCGGCCGCCGGAATCGGCCTAGAACCGGTGGGTGGAGGTGTTCCCGGTCGCCCCGGCGATGATCTCGCGTTGGCGTCGCAACTCCGGCCCGAGCCCGGCCGGTCGGCCGGAGCTCAGCGGGAGAAGAAGTCGCGTAGCGCGGTGGTGAGGCGGTCGATGTCGTTCTGGTCGTTGTAGGGAGCCAGGCCGACGCGCAGCCCGCCCTCGTCGCCGAGGCCCATCCAGCGCGACGCTTCGATCGCGTAGTAGTTGCTGACCGTCGTGTTGATCTTCCGGTCGGCGAGGAAGTCGCGTACGGCGGTGGCCGGGTGTCCGTCGAAGGTGAGCAGCAGTGTGGGGGTACGGCTGGCGGCACGCGAGTGCGAGATCACCTGAGGCAGGCCGCCGAGCTCCTTCTCCAGGCCCTCGCGCAGTCCGTCCTCGTTCTTCTCGACGGCGGCCATGGACGCGAGCAGCCGCTCACGCCGGGAACCGGTGCCGGGCAGGATGCCGGCGAGGAAGTCGACGGCGGCGGTCGTCCCGGCGAGCAGTTCGTACGGCAGCGTGCCGAGCTCGAAGCGCTCCGGCACCACGTCGGTGGCCGGGAGCAGCTTGTCCGGCCGCAGCGACTCCAGCGTCTCGGGCGCGGCGGCCACCACGCCGAGGTGCGGGCCGAGGAACTTGTACGGCGAGCAGGCGAAGAAGTCGGCGCCGAGCGCGGCCAGGTCGACCGGGACGTGCGCGCTGTAGTGCACGCCGTCGACGTAGAACAGAGCACCGCGGGCGTGCGCCAGCCGGGAGATCTCGGTGATCGGCGGGCGGGTGCCGATCAGGTTGGAGGCGGCGGTGATCGCGACCAGCCGGGTGCGTTCCGACAGCACCGCCTCGACCGCGTCGAGGGTGACCTCTCCCGACTTGGGGTCGAAGTCGATCCAGCGCACCGTGGCGCCCGCCGCCTCGGCGGCGATCACCCACGGCCGGATGTTGGAGTCGTGGTCCAGCCGCGACACCGCGACCTCGTCGCCCGGCCGCCAGGTCTTGGCCAGGGTACGCGCGAAGTCGAAGGTCAGCTGGGTCATGCTGCGTCCGAACACGATGCCGCGCGGATCACCGCCGACGAAGTCGGCCATCGCCGTCCGGGCGGCGAGCGTCACCTCATCGGCGAACCTCTCGGCCTCGGTGACCAGGCCACGGTTGGCGATGGCGGCGGTGAGCGTGCGGTGTACGGCGTCGGCGACGGCGGTGGGTGTCTGCGAGCCGCCGGGGCCGTCGAAGTGCGCCGCCCCCTGCGCCAGGGCGGGGAAGTGCGCGCGAAGGGCCTGAAGGGAGTAGGTCATGATCGGTTCATTCCTAGGGGGATCAGCGGGTGGTGTCGGTTCCGTGGTGTGCCGGTGCTGCTGCAGATCCTCATCTGGTACAACCTGTCGATGGTCGTGGACCGGATCACGATTCCCAGCCCGTTCGGTGGCGTGCTCTACAGCACCACCACCAACGATCTGATGACGCCGTTCATGGCGGCGCTGCTCGGCCTGGCGCTGAACGAGTCCGCCTACATGGCGGAGATCATCCGCGGCGGCATCAAGAGCGTGGACCACGGCCAGATCGAGGCGGCCGGCGCGCTCGGCATGTCGCCGGCCCGCACCATGTGGAAGATCGTGCTGCCCCAGGCGATGCGGGTCATCATCCCGCCGACCGGCAACGACTTCATCAACATGCTGAAGACCACGTCGCTCGCCTCGGTCATCACGTACGAGGAGCTGCTGCGCGCCGCGCAGAACATCTCCAGCCGCAACCTCCAGGTCATGGAGACGCTGTTCGCCGCGGGCTTCTGGTACATGGTCGTGGTCAGCGTCACCAGCGTCGGCCAGTACTACCTGGAGCGGGCCTACGACGTGTCGGCACCGGGCGCCAGGTCGGCGAGCGCCTCGATCCTGCGTACGATCCTGCGGCCCCCGATGAAGAGGTTCAAGGCATGAGCGAGCGAAGCGAGCGACCAAATGAACACGGCCGTCTGTCGCTCATGCGACCGACGCAGGGGGGCGCATGAGCGACGATCCGATCATCAAGGCCGTCGGCGTGCGCAAGTCGTTCGGCCCGCTCGAGGTCCTGTCCGGCATCGACCTGGAGGTGAACCGCGGCGAGGTGGTGTGCCTGCTGGGCGCCTCCGGCGCCGGCAAGAGCACGTTCCTGCGCGCGATCAACCGGCTGGAGACCATCGACGGCGGCCAGATCTGGGTGGGGGACCAGCTCATCGGGTACGAGCCGCGCGGCGACCACTACCGGGAGATGACCCCCAAGCAGGTCGCCAGGCAGCGGGTGCCGATCGGCATGGTGTTCCAGCGGTTCAACCTGTTCGCTCACCTGACCGTGCTGCAGAACATCATCGAGGCGCCGCGCGGCGTGCTCGGCCGCCCCAAGGCCGAGGCGAAGCGGCGGGCCGCCGAGTTGCTGGACAGCGTCGGCCTGTCCGACAAGGCGGGCCACTATCCGGCGCAGCTCTCCGGCGGGCAGCAGCAGCGCGTGGCGATCGCCCGCGCGCTGGCCATGGACCCCAAGGTGATGCTGTTCGACGAGCCCACGTCGGCGCTCGACCCCGAGCTGGTCGGCGAGGTGCTCAAGGTGATGACCGACCTCGCCAGGGGCGGTATGACCATGGTCGTCGTGACGCACGAGATGGGGTTCGCCCGCCAGGCCGCCGACAGGGTCGTGTTCATGCACCAGGGGTGCATCGTCGAGTCGGCCTCGCCGGAGGAGTTCTTCGACCACCCCCGGCACGAGCGCACCAAGCAGTTCCTCCGCAGCATCCACTGACCGCCGGACGCGGTCCTCCAGGAAAGAGCCAAGCATGCGCGCTGCCCCCGCCGTCGCAGGCATGAAGCACAACGGCATCCGTACGATCATGGATCTGGCGATGTCCGGCACCCGCCCGGACCTGATCCGGCTGGAGATCGGCGAGCCCGGCTTCCCGACGCCCGCGCACGTGGTGCGCGCGGCCGACGAGGCCGCGGCGGCGGGGCGGACCAAGTACACGGCCAACGCCGGGATCCCGGAACTGCGGGCGGCGCTCAGCGACAAGATCAAGCGGGTCAACGGGTTCGACGCCCGCCCCGAGGACATCGTGGTCACGGCCGGCGGGGTGCAGGCGCTGTTCGCCACGCTCACCGCGCTGGTAGAGCCGGGCGACGACATCCTGATCCCGGACCCGGCCTGGCCCAACTACATCGCGTTCGGGAAGATCCTCGGCGCCTCCACCACGGCCTACTCCCTGGCGCCCGAGACCGGGTTCCTCCCCGACCTCGCCGAGCTGGAACGACTCGTCACGCCGCGCACCAAGGTGCTGATGCTGAACTCGCCGTCCAACCCCGTCGGGTCGGTGTTCCCGGCCGGGACCCTCGCCGAGCTGATCGCCTTCGCCGAGCGGAACGACCTGTGGATCGTCTCCGACGAGTGCTACGACCAGGTCGTGTTCGACGACACCTTCGCCTCCACGGCGGCCGTCGGCGGCGCGGAGCGGACGATCTCGGTGTTCACCTTCTCCAAAACGTACGCGATGACCGGCTGGCGCATCGGCTACCTGGCGGCGCCGCCGTCGCTCGCGGAGATCATCACGCGGTTGCAGGAGCCGATGGTCTCCTGCATCAGCACACCGGGTCAGTACGCGGCACTGGCCGCGCTCACCGGACCGCAAGACGAGCAGCGCGCGATGGTCGAGACCTATCGGGCCAACCGCGACCTCGCCGTCGGGGAGTTCGCCGCCCACGGCTTCGACGTCTACCGGCCGCAGGGCGCCTTCTACCTGTGGATGCGCACCGGCAACCGGGATCTCGACGGCATGGAGATCGCCAAGAGACTGATCACCGAGCACGGCGTCGCGGTCGGCCCCGGCCCGGCCTTCGGCGAACGCTCGGGCGAGTACATCCGCCTGTCGCTCGCGGCCTCCGCCGACGACCTGCGTGAAGGCATCCGCCGCATCTGCGCCAGCGGCCTCCTTCACCCCGCCGGGCGTTTCTGAGACGGGCCTTGACTCCTCGCGACATGCGTCATGCAATATATTGCATGCCGGTTCCACAGAGCCGAGGAGCGGTCACCAGGTCGCTTCTCCGGGAGAACGCCTATCGCGCCATCCGAGACGCCATCGTCGACGGCACGCTCGCCCCGGGCGAACGTCTCAACGACGGCGATCTGGCCCAGTGGCTGGGCGTGAGCCGCACCCCCGTCCGGGAGGCGCTGACGCGTCTGGAGCAGGCCGGGCTGGTGCGGACCAAGCCCGGCCGTTACACCATCGTCAGCACGGTGGACGTCCGGGCCGTGCGCGCCGCCCAGTCGGTGACGGCCGCCATACACGAGCTCGCCGTCCGGGAGGCGCTGCCGAATCTGTCCGCCGGCGAGCTCGACGCCATGCGCGAGGCCAACGCGCGTTTCGCCGAGGCCTTGCGCCGCGACGACGTGGACGCGGCGCTCGCCGCCGATGACGACTTCCACGGCATCCCGGTGATCGCGTCCGCGAATCATGCGATACGTGCCGTTCTCGACCAGTTCACGCCGGTGCTGCGGCGCGTGGAGCGGATGCGGTTCTCCTCTCTGAGCGGCCGGGGGTCGGTCGCGCAACACGAACGGATCATCGCGTTGTGCGCGGCCGGAGACGTGGAGGGGGCGGCGCTCGCCGTACGCGCCAACTGGGGGACCCTGGTCCCACTCCTCGATGCCATGCCCGCCGCTTCCGAGAACGAGTCTTCAACCTGAGGAGCCGTACATGTCCATCGACGATTTCGAGCGCTATCCGCTGCTCTTCGGTCCCAGCCCCGTCCACCGCCTCGACCGGCTCAGCGACCACCTCGGCGGAGCCCGCGTCTGGGCCAAGCGTGAGGACTGCAACAGCGGGCTGGCGTTCGGCGGGAACAAGACCCGCAAGCTGGAGTACCTGATCCCCGACGCCCTCGCCCAGGGTGCGGACACCCTGGTCAGCATCGGGGGAGTGCAGTCCAACCACACCCGGCAGGTGGCCGCGGTCGCCGCCAAGGTCGGGCTGAAGGCCGTACTCGTGCAGGAGAGCTGGGTGGACTGGCCGGACGCGGTCAACGACAAGGTCGGCAACATCCTGCTGTCGCGCATCATGGGCGCGGACGTCCGCCTGGTTCAGGCCGATTTCGGGATCGGGCTCAAGGACAGCTGGCACGAAGCCCTGGAGGGGGTCACGGCCGCCGGCGGCCGTCCGTACGCGATCCCCGCCGGAGCGTCCGACCATCCGCTGGGCGGTCTCGGCTTCGTCAACTGGGCGTACGAGGTGCAGCGGCAGGAACGCGAGCTCGGCGTCTTCTTCGACACCATCGTGGTGTGCAGCGTCACCGGGAGCACCCAGGCAGGCATGATCGCCGGCTTCGCGGGCCAGGATCGTCCCCGGCGCGTGCTGGGCATCGACGGCTCGGCCAAGCTCGCCGAGACGCGTGCCCAGGTGGCGAAGATCGCCCGCGCCACGGCCGAACTCATCGGCCTGGGCCGGGACCTGCACGAGGAAGAGATCACGGTGCTGGAAGGCTGGGCCGGTGACCGGTACGGCATCCCCGTGCGGTCCACCCTCGACGCCATCAGGCTCACCGGACGGCTGGAAGGCATGATCATCGACCCTGTCTACGAGGGCAAGTCGATGGCCGGGCTCATCGACCTGGTCCGCAGCGGCGAGATTCCCAAGGACTCCAACGTCCTGTACGCCCACCTCGGCGGCCAGCCCGCCCTCAACGCCTACAGCGGCGTCTTCCGCTGAGCGTTGGGCCGAGCCGAACGCCATCGGCTGCTCGAACGGCAGGTTGCGGCTCGCGCGGGAGACGGGCGAACGAGCGGCGCGCTCCCTTCTGCCCCCTACTATGAACACATATAGTGAGGTTGTCTGCACTCAATGTCACAGTTGGGTGGATGTGGCTCATCCGAGGGAAGGGGATCGTCCGTGAGTCGTGCACTGATCATTGTCGATGTGCAGAAGGACTTCTGCGAGGGCGGTAGCGTTCCGGTGAAGGGTGGCGCGGATCGAGCCGCCGCCATCGCGGACCTGGTCCGGCGCTCAGACGGGCAGTATGCCTTCGTCCTCGCCACCCGTGACCACCACATCGATCCGGGCGCCCACTTCTCCGACAACCCCGACTTCCGGGACTCATTCCCCGTGCATTGCGTCGTCGGTGGTGAGGGAGGCGAGTTCCATCCGAATTTCGCGCCCGCCGTCGACTCCGGGCACGTCGACGAGGTCTTCTACAAGGGCGCTCACTCCGCCTCCAAGAGCGGTTTCGAGGGCTCGACCCAGGACGGCACGACACTGTCCGCCTGGCTGAAGGCCCGTGACATCGCCGAACTCGATGTCGTCGGCATCGCGACCGATCACTGCGTGAAGGCCACGGCACTGGACGGAGCGCGCGCGGGCTTCGCGGTGCGGGTCCTGCTCGACTACACGGCCGGCGTCGCTGCCGAAACCACGCGCACCGCACTGGACGAAATGCGCCGGGCCGGTGTCGCGCTGACCGGCGAGCCTGTCGTCGCCTGAACTCAGGCGCCACGCTCGGGGGTCAGCACTGGCTGCGGTCGTCCGTGACAGGCACCGCAGCCTCGGGTTCCGCGAAGATCACGACGAGTTCCAACCCGCCCCCCGGGTTGGGGCTCGCTCGCACGTCGGCTCCGTGGGCCTTCGCGATCGACGCGACGATCGACAACCCGAGCCCGGCGCCCTGTCCACGGGTCGTCTGCAGCCGCCGGAAGGGCTCGAAGAGATCGCCGAAGCGTTCCTGGGGCACGTGCGGGCCGGTGTTACGGACCGTCAAAACCCCACGGGAGAGCGTCACCTCAACGGTTCCGCCGGGATGGTTGTAGCGAACCGCGTTGTCGACGAGGTTCGTGACGAGCCGGCTCAGCAGGATCGGATCCCCGTCGACGACCAGCGGTTCGATCCGCGTCGTCACGGTGACCTCGTCCGAGCCGCCTTCGGCCAGGACGAGCAGCACCACCTCGTCCAGGGCCACCGGTGTCCTCTTCTCGAGGCCGTGCTCCGCCTGGGCCAGGACCAGCAGGGCGTCGATGAGGCTCTCGGTGCGGTGGTTGTGGAACAGGAGCTTGTCGCGGATCTCACCGATGTCCTCAGGAAGGCCGATCTCGATCGCCGCTCGCTGGACGGCCAACGGGGTCCGCAACTCGTGGGACGCGTTCGCGATGAACCGCCGCTGCCCCTCGACGGAGCGTTGGAGGCGGTCGAGCATCGCGTCGAACGTGTCGGCCAGTTCCTTCAGTTCGTCCTTCGGGCCGCTGAGCGCGATGCGTTCGTGCAGGGTCGACATGGACAGCCGCTGCGCCGTGGCGGTGATCCGGTGGACGGGCCGCAGGATCCGCCCGGCGACCAGCCAGCCGACGATCACTGACACCAGCGTCAGGATTCCGACCGTCGCCACGGTCACCCCCCACTGGTAGTCGATCACCTCGTCCACCAGATCGGGCAGCGTCGGCGGCTGATGGCCCGGGAGGTCCGGCGCCGCCGGCGCCACCGGGAGCGGCCCGATCCGCCCGATCCTCCTGTCCAGCGCGTGGCGCAGCAGCAGGTTGACCGTGACCAGCAGCACGGTCGAGGTCAGCAGGAACAATCCGGAGTAGATCAGGGTGAGGCGTACCCGGACCGTCGTCACAGCACGTATCCCGCGCCGGGAACCGTCTGGATGCAGGGCGGATCGCCCAGCTTCGCGCGTAAGCGGCTGACCACGACCCGCACCACCGTCGTGAACGGGTCGACGTTCTCGTCCCATGCCTCTTCGAGCAGCCGTTCGGAGCTCACGACCGCGCCGTCCGCCCTCATCAGCACCTCAAGGACGGCGAACTCCTTGAGCGACAGCTGCAGATGCCGCCCGTCCCGCGACGCCTGCAGCCGGTGGGTGTCGACCACGATCCCGCGCCGCGTCAGCACCGGCGGAACCTGCGCCTGGCTGCGCCGCCCCAGCGCCTGCACCCGTGCGACCAGCTCGGCGTAGTCGAACGGCTTGGGCAGGTAGTCGTCGGCCCCCATCCCGAGGCCGGCCACCCGCTCCGGCACCGCCGCGGCCGCCGTCATCATCAGGATCCGCGTACGGCTCCCGCGCGCCACCAGCTCACGGCACACGAGGTCGCCGTGCATCTCGGGCAGGTCCCGGTCCAGTACGAGAACGTCGTAGTCGCTCACCGCCAGCCGCTCCGACGCGGCGACCCCGTCGTACACCACGTCGACGGCCATGGCGTGGCGACGCAACCCCACCGCCACGAGATCGGCCAGGTCTCGTTCGTCTTCGGCCACCAGAACCCGCATAGCGATGTTCGTACCCGAACCGGGGTAACAGCGGCGTTAACGGATTCGTTCACAGCCGAGCAACCCGCTTCCGGCCACGCTGGCGGCGTGATCAAATCCCTCTGCGCCGCCATCCTCATGGCGGCCTGCTCCCTGTCCGCACCCGCCTCCGCGCCTGCCGAGCGCTGCACCGCCCTCACCGGGCCACCGCCGGAGTCGGCGCCGCCGACCTCGGTGAACACGCTCCGGCAGGCGTACTTCTGCGTGCTGGACAACTACTACAGCGGTCCGGCCATGGATGCGAAGGCGCTGCTGAAGAGCGCCTTCGCCGCCTACACCCAGGACCTGATGCGGCGCGGCGCCGATCGGCCCGACCTCCAGCTGCCCGAACTGACCGGGAACCGCGACACCGACTGGGCCGCCTTCGCGAAAGCCCTCGGCGCCGGTGACGTGCCCGCGCTGCGCGCCGCGATCACCGCGATGGTCGCCGGACTGCACGACAACCACGCCCGCGCGGTCAGGCCGACTCCTCCACCGGAAGGCGGGCCGGTCGGGACGGGCATCGTGGGTGTGTCGGCCCAGCAGGGCCCGCAACTCGACCCGGCGGCCAAGCCGCCGCTGTTCATCACCCGCGTCCTGCCCGGCAGCCCCGCCGCCAAGGCCGACATCAGGCCCGGCGACATCATCGTCAAGGCCAACGGCATACCGCCGTTCATCGGGGACACCGTGAACCAGAGCATCGTCCAAGCCTTCACCGCCGGCACGGTGACGCTCACGCTCAAGCGCCCCACGACGGGACGGACCCGCACCGTCGAGCTCAGAGAGGGCCCCGTCACGCAGCAGCCTCCGGCGGTGACGTCGAAGAAGCTCGCCGACGGCGTCACCTACGTCCAACTGCCCGGATTCTACGAAGGCGCCGCCGACCAGGTCATCGCCAAGCTGAAGGACAAGCCGGAGGCGGTGGTCCTCGATCTGCGCGGCAACGGCGGCGGGTCGCCTCGCGAGGTGACTCGGCTGCTCGGCGCGTTCGCGCACGGCAAGGTCACCAGCTACTTCTGCCCGCTCAAGGGCGACTGCGTGCCCAACCGGACCGACGACAGCATCCCGCTGCTCGGCTCGCGCCTGGTCGTCCTCACCGACCGCGGATGCGCCTCGGCCTGCGAGGACTTCAGCGCGGCCGTCAAGGACAACGGCCTCGGCACCCTCATCGGGACCCGCACCGCCGGGGCCGTCTCCGGCCCCAGCGACGGATACCTCCTCGACGACGGCAGCATCCTGCTCCTGCCCAAGGTCCGGCACCTCGGGCCCGCCCGCGAGATCATCGACACGATCGGCGTCCCGGTCGACCACTACGCCCCCATGACCGCCCTCGACCTGGCCACCGGGCGCGACCCGGGCGTGGCCAAGGCGCTGACGCTTCTTTGACGTGCTCGCCGCAACGGCCCTCGGGCGGGCTCAGGGAGTGGGCAGGGCGGTCCCGGCTGTCACCCCCTCGATGGACAGGACCTGGCAGCCTGATCTCAGCCCGGCCCAGCCGCCGGCGACCGGACGGAGCTCGTCCACCTGCTGCGCCCCTGGATACGGAACGATACGGGCGATCTCGACGACGTCGCCCGTCACCGGCCCCGCTCGGCGCACCACGGCGTCGAGCGCGGCGGGGGCGATCCCGTGTTGCGGCGGGAACGGCGACGTCCACAGATCGGCGGCGGTCACGGCCGGCAGCCGGTCTCCCGCGCCGAGCACCAGCCCCGACCAGGCCAGCCGCCCGCCAGAAGCGGCCACGCCGCGCATGACCGATGGCGGCACGGACGGCGGAGGCACCGGCGGCGACGACCGGTAGAGCAGTCGCATCGACCCGGCCGTCTCCCCGGTCTCCGCCGTGATCGTGACCTGGACGCTCCAGCCTTCCTCCAGGGTCTCGCCCAGCGCCCGGGTGGTGAACCGGCTCCCGTCCGGGGCCAGGACCAGCGCGGGCAGCCGGACCTGCACGTCCCGCACCTCGACCAGGTGCTGCGGCGGCCGGTCCGGCGGCACGACCCAGTCGGCGACCGAGCACGCCTGCTCGATCAGCACCGAGATCGGCAACGCGGCACGCCCGTCCACGGTGAACTCGGTCAGGCACGGATGAGTGCCCGGCGTATGGATCACGCTGCTGCGTAGCCGGCGAGACGGTTCGAACAGCTCGACGGAGCCCAGGAAGTGCGCGAGCCCGTGCAATCTGGGCAGATCCGGGTGCCCGGTGAAGAGCCGGAAGCCGCGTAGCTGAGTGGGCACCAGCATGCTGCCGACCTGGCCGATGAACATGACCTCCCCGGTGTGGCCGGAGCGCAGCTCGCGGATCCACCGCCGGACTCCCTCGGCCGGATCGATGGTGGACACGTAGCGGACCGCCGCGTCGTAGTTGGCGATGACCCCGAGCCGTTCCCAGGTCGGCCAGCACAACGTCTGCGCGGGCAGCCCGAGCGTGTTGCGCGCCCAGAACCCGAGTCTGGACAGAGCCTCGTTGCCCGCGGCGTAGTCGATCTGCCCGATCATGCCGCCCATGCGTCCGGCCAGCGAGCCGACGTTGCAGAACACCTTGAGCGTGTCCCGCCTGCCGGGAGTGTGGAGCACCGCGCGGGTGAGGTTGGCGAAGCCCGTCACCTTCACGTCGACCGTTCGGACCACGTCTTCCGGGGTCTTGTTGTCGAGCCTGGTCGGCACATCGATGCCCGCGTTGTGGACGATCACGCTGGGATCGGGGATGCGGGCGAACAGCGCGTCGACCTGTTCCGGCCGCACGCAGTCGCACGGCTCGTACGCGATGCGCAGACCGTCCCGCCGGGCCGCTGCCAGGTTCGCGCCGACCTGCCGCAGCTCGGCCTCGCGTTTGAGCGCGGCGCGTACGTCCCGGAGCTCCCTGGCGGTGCGGGCGGACCGCACTCTGGCCCGGCAGTGCTCGGAGTAGTCCGCGTCGTCCATGGCCAGCCAGCCGGCGTCGGCCGGAAGCTCGTCGCGGCCGGTCACCACGACCCGGCAGCCGAACTCCTCGGCGAGCCCGCGGGCCAGGGCGAAGCCGACGCCACGGGCGCCCCCCGAGATCAGCACCAGGTCGTCGGACCCCAGCTCGACGCGGGGCGGCGGTTCCGGGCTCGGCCGCGCGTTCAAGGCGTGGCGGACTCCCCGCCGGTAGCCGATCTCGAACAGGTCCCAGGCCGCCAGCTCGGCCGTCAGCAGCTCGGCCAGGCGGGCCGGGTCGATGGCGTCGACGTCCAGGACTTTCACCGCGAGGTTGGGCAGCTCGCGGGGCAGGCACTTGGCGAAGCCGGCCCAGATTCCGCCCAGCGGGGAGTCGATCGCCCCGTCGTGGTAACCCATCAGCCCGCCCATGGCGGTGACGGCGACGTAGCAGTACCGGTCGGCGCGGGGGTCGGCTCCCCAGGCACCGTATCTGCGCTGCACCATCCGGGTCGTCCTGGCCAGCGCGTCCCGCCATTCCCCGCCGTCGAACCGGTAGGGGACGCCCACGACGTTCAGGTCGATGATCCCGTCCCAGTCGTCCCGCTCGGGTTCGCGGCCGGGCGCGCAGAGGTCCGCGCCGAGCGCGCGCGCCACCTCCGCGGCCAGCTCCGCGTCGGAGCCGATGACCAGCAGCCGCCGCGCCACAGGGGAGGGAGGCGGAAGCGGGTGCGGTACGGGTTCCCAGATCATGCGACGGACCGGCCGGACGAAGGAGGTGGTGTCGAAGGACACCAGGTGCGGGCGGACCGGCGCGGCGGCCGTCACGTCCGCTCCTGCACGACCGCGGGGATCCCGCCGCTGGGGAACAGCGTCACGTAGTGTCCGCTGCGCACCGTGTGCGCACCCGACAGCCGCAGCCGGTAGCGCTGCGACAGGATGGCCACCGCGGTCACCAGCGTGGCCATCGCCAGCCCCTTGCCGATGCACATGCGCCGCCCGCCGCCGAACGGCAGGAAGGCGTACTTGTGCCGCTTGCCCTGGGTGTCGTCGAGGAAACGCCGGGGATCGTAGGCCTCCGGGTCGGACCAGTGCTCCGGTGAGCGGTGCGTGCCGTACACGCTGAGCAGGACCGTCGTCCCCGCCGGCACCGTGCGGCCGGCCAGGCAGTCCGGCTCGACGGCGTCGCGCGGGAACTGCCAGACCGGCGGGTGCAGTCGGAGCGCCTCGTTGATCGCGGCCGTGGTCTGCACCAGTTCGCCCAGCCGGTCGGGTGTGGGAGCCTGGCCCGCGAGCACCTCGTCGACCTCGCGCTCGACGGCGCGGCGGGCCTGCGGGTGCCTGGCCAGTTCGTACATGGTCCAGGCGAGCGCCTGGCCGGTGGTGTCGGAGCCGGCCAGCAGCAGGGTGCGGAGGTTGTCCGACACCTCCGCCTCGGAAAGGCCGGCGCGGAGCAGCTGCCCGGCGGCGTCGGAGCCGTACTCGCCATCGGCGCGGCGCGAGCTGATCACCCGGTGGATGATGCCGTCGAGCACCCGGTCCGCCCACTTCCGGTCGCGGTGATACCGGGTCGGCACGAAGGAGGGGATCATGGCGGGCAGGCCCATGATCGTGCGGGTGAAGATGACCTTGTTGGCGATCGCGGCGGCTCGCGCGTAGTCGGTGCCCGACAGGTCCTGGCTGATCAGCGCCATGCCCAGGACCCTGGCGGCGATGTCCATCAGGTCGGGTGCCACGTCCACGACGTCGCCGGACTTCGCGTGCGCCGTCCAGCGGCGGACGACCTCCTCGGTGGCGCCGACGGCCTCGCGCGCGTTGCTCCGCACGAGTTGCAGGCTGAACGCGGGCTGGACGGCCTTGCGCGGCCCGCGCCACTGGTCGGTGTCGAGCGTCAGCAGGCCGGAGCCCATGACGCCGGAGAATCCGCGGTAGAGCTTGCCCCGTACGTAGTTGTCCGGGTTGGTACGCAACACCCGCTCGATCGCCTCCGGCTCGGTGACCTGCACGAACGGGATGGGCAGCTTGACCGACACCAGCGAGTCGCGTTCCTGCATGCGCAGGGTGTAGGCCAGGGGGTCCTTGAAGTAGGGGATGGCGTCACCGATCACCGGCAGCCCGGCCGGGCCGTGGGCGACAGGGCAGGTTCCTTGGCGTGTCATGAGCGCTCCTGGCGGTCGAATCGTTCCCTGTCGACGTATTGGCCGGTCTCCTGGTCCACGTAGCCGACGATGGCGCCCGTGATGTCCTTCACCTGGAGCAGCACCTCGCCGTCGGCGGCCACCGCGATCGCCCGGTTCTCCGGCTCGGGATCCTCCAGGTCGAGGTCGACGGGGGTGACGTAGAGCTCGACGGGTTCGGTCAGCGCGGCGAGCGTCAGGTCGGTGTGGCCGCCGTACAGGTCGATCCGGCGGACCGTGCGCGGGATCGCGACGGGCGTCCAGCGGTCGGCGACGGTGTGGAGGACGGCCACGCGCACCAGACCGTCGAGCGTGACGGAGGGGACCAGCAGGTCGGGGAACCAGCGTCGCAACGCGGGCGCGTCGAGCGCGAGCCGGCCTCGCCGTCCCAGCGGGTGCTCCCGGGTGCCGGTGGTCGACCGGAACACCTCGCGCAGGAGCACGTCCGACCCGGGCGCGTGGTAGGGGTCGCGGAGGGGCCTGCTGCCGTGCTCGTCCCAGTGCGTCCACCTCGGGCCGGGCACGGGAGCGTCGCGCAGCCGTACGGTGACCGAGAAGTGCAGCTTGTCGCGGGCCACGGTCACGCCGTTCGGCGCCACCACGTCGCCCAGCACGCGGACGGCCACCACCGACTCGCGCTCGTCGGTGCGCAGCAGCGTGGCGGTGAGCCGTTTGACCTCGGGCCGGTCCTTCCGGTAGATCCGCAGGAACGACTCCAGCCGTAGGTCCTCGAAGACGACCGGGACCCGGTTCGGCACCAGCGAGACCGCGGCTTGCGCGGCCAGCTCGGGCACGAACGTGCCGGGCAAGGTCGGATAGCCGCGTACCTGGTGAAACTCCAGATAGCCGTCCCTGTCCAGGGTGAACGTGCGCTCCGCGACCAGTTCCGTGGCGTTGCGGCGCAGCACCGTGTCGATGTACGGCAGCGCGCGCGCCTCGCCCATGCAGAAGTCCAGGAACTCCGGCCGGATGCCCCTGACGAGCTCACGTTCCTTGTCGCCCAGGAACACCGTGGCCGGCGCGTCCCGCACGGCGGTCAGCTCGGTGAGGAAGTGGTCGACGCCTTCCTCGGTCGGCATCGGGGTGTACGCGTCGATCTCGGCGAGGAAGGCGCGCATCAGCGGGGTGGCACCGAGCCCGACGTCGCGCCAGAGCGTCCAGCCGATGGTGAACTCGTTCTCCGCACTCATCGCGGCCATGTTGAGGAAGTCGTTGGCCGCGGCGTAGTCGGTCTCGCCGCGCTGGCCGGTCAGCCCGATGAACGAGCCGAAGTTGCACCAGCGGCGCGGCTCCCGCCCGCGCAGCGCCTCCTTGAGGTTCAGGTACGTATGCACCTTGAGGTCACGCACCGTGCGGAAGTCGCCGACGGACTTCGCGGTGACGTCGGAGGCCCGGTTGGTGCCGGCGATGTTGAGCAGGAGGTCGATGGGGCCGTCCACGGAGTCGACGGCATGCTTGACCGCGTCCGGGTCCCGGAGGTCGCAGCGCAGGTAGCGGACCCGCCCGGGCCCGGACAGCCGCTCCAGCTCGGTGAGCGTGTCCCGGACCTGCCGCTGCTCGCGCAGCCGGTCGAACCTCGCGTTCGCCTCGGCCACACTGACCCGGCCCGGCCCGTTGAGCTGGGCCCTGATGAACGTGCTGCGCTCGGGCAGCTCCCCGGAGTCGCCGGGCAGTTGGGAGCTGCCCAGGATCACGATGCGCGGGCGGTAGCGCCCGGCCAGCGCCGTGAGGATCGGCGCGCCGATGCCGCGCGCCCCGCCCGCGGCCACCACCAAGGAGTCCTGGCCCAGCGCCGGCATCCCGGCCGGCACCGCCTCGGCGGGCACCGCTCGCGGGGTGAGCCGGCGCCCGCCGACGTGATAGGTGACCGGGAGGAGCTGGCCGGCGCCCAGCTCGGCGCTCACCGTGGCCAGCACCTCCTCTAGCGGCACTGGCGCATGCACCGTGGCGAGCACGTTCGTGTCCGGCAGCTCCAGCGCCAGGCTCTTGACCAGGCCCGTGAACAACCCGGTGACGGGCAGCGGCACCCCCGCCTCGGTGACGCCGCCCACCACGCTCACCACGAACGAGCCGCCCGCCAGGCGTGGCGCGCACTCCTTGGCCGTCATGAACGTGCGCTCGTGCAGGGCGAGCAGCTCGCGGACCGGGTCCGACCAGCGGGCCTCGCGCAGGCTGGGATCGGTGGCGTCCACCAGCACCCGTACGTGCCGGGGTGCCTGGCCGTCCTGGTGGGCCAGCGCGGTGCGGAACGCGGCGGAGTTGGTGAGCACGACGGAGTCCGCCGGGATCGCCGGAGGGGCGGAGCGGATGGGCCGGCGTGGCGCGGGCGCCAGCTCGATCACGTGGCGGTCCAGCAGACGGGCTGCCTTCGGCTGCCTGCTCAGCCGGATCACCCGCGGGCTCGCCTGCCGGTCGGCCCTGAGCTCGACCGCCGTCCGGCTCTGCGCGCCGCTCAGGAACGCGATCAGCTCGCGCCCGCCCTGCGCGCCCAGGAAGTTCGCGCGGGTCATGCGATGGCCTCCAGCATCTCTTCCACGGTGGACTCCACGGACACCTCGGCGAGCACCGGCAGGCCTTCGGCCAGCGCCAGCGACTTCCTGGTGATCGCGAACAGGAACGTCCCCTCGCCGATCTCCCCGCAGCCCAGCAGGCGGCCCCAGGACGTGAGACTGTTGCCGTTGCTCGCGGCGACCAGGACCGCGTCCACGTCGCCGAAGTCCAGGTAGCACTCGGCCACCTCGAAGGCGTCGGCGAGCGAGGCTCCGCCGCCGTCCACGGCGATGTTGAGGCCACGCAGGTCGAAGTAGCCGCACAGCCGGGCGGGGATGACGTTGGGCATCTCGCCGGGGAAGGAGTCCTCGTCCGGCGCGGCGATCAGTCCGGTCACGCGCTCGCGCAGCTCCTGCGCCTTGGGGACGGCCTGGCGGTCGAGCTCGTCGAGGTGGGCGCGGATCGCGTAGAGGACCGCGTTCCTGGTGGGCCCGGTGTGGCCCACCACCACCCCGGTGGTACGGCTGTGCCGCCGGCAGAATTCGCGGACCCGGGGGTCCATCCGGTGCATGCACTCGATGATCATGAGCTGGGTGCGGTCGGTCGCCCGGATCGTGGAGGCCGGCAGGCGCAGCCGGGCGAACGGCGGGCTCGGGTAGCCGTCGCCGAAGGAGTTCGGCAGGATGTTCCTGCCCTGCGCCCACTCCGCGACCTGCGCGTTGCTCTCGGCGCCGGGCACGTGCGCCGACCAGCCGACGATCACCATGGGCTCGCCGGTCCTGGCTCCGTAGCCGGCCTTGCCGCGACGGCCCGGCCGGAACTCCTGGATCAGCAGGTGCGCGTTGGTGCCGCCGAAACCGAAGCCGGACACGGCCACGGTGCGCGGCCGGTCCGACCGCGCCGGCCAGGGCACGGGTCGCCTGGGGATCTCCAGATTGCACGACTCCAGGCCGAAGCTGTCCGGGGCCGCCGAGAAGCGGTGCTGGGCGGGAATGACCTCGTGCCGCAGCCCCAGAAGCGCGTGGATGACCGACACCACCCCGGCCGCCCAGCCCGTGTGGCCGATCAGGGACTTGTTCGAGGTCACCTGGACCGGGTTCGTCCCGGCGTAGGCCGCGCGCAGGCTCAGGAACTCGGCCTCATCACCCGCCGGGGTTCCGGTGGCGTGCGCGATCACCCAGTCGACCTCGCCGGCTTCCACGCGCGACTTGTCCAGCGCGCGGGCGACGGCCAGCTCCTGGCCCGCGCTGGACGGCGCGTAGATGGCCTTGCCCTTGCCGTCCGCGGACAGGCCGACCCCGGCGACCAGGCCGTACACGGTGTCACCGTCGGCGAGAGCCCTGGACAGCCGCTTCAGCACCACGGCGCCCGCTCCGTCGGAGAACAGCACGCCGTCGGCGGTCCTGTCGAGCGCGCGCACCTCTCCGCTCCTGGACAACCCGTACAGCTTGGAGAACAGCACCGACCCGCTGGGGACCAGCGCGAACGCCCCGCCGCACACCGCGACGTCGGCCCGGCCGGACAACAGGTCACGCAGTCCCAGGTCGATCGCGTACAACGAGGACGAGCACGCCGTGTCCACCATGAGCAGCCGGGTGTCCGCCGGCAACAGGCCCTCGATGGCGCTGGCGCCGATCCGGTGCGGGAACGGCTGCGATCGGGTGGCGTCACCGTGCCACAGCACGGAGTCGGGGACCTCGCCCAGTTCCTCGCGGATGAGCGCTTCCTGCAGGTGCTGGCTGCCGTCGGGGGTGAAGCCGAAACAGGCGGTGTACGTGTCGCCGTCCCGCCTGGCCACGCCCTCCAGCGCCTGGTGCACGCTGTGCCGCAGCCACACCGTGGTGAAGTCGAGCCCGTCGTCCGGCCGCTCGGCGGCCAGCTTGGGGTGCGGCGTGAAGCCGGTGATGAAGCCCGAGCGGCGCTGGTACGTCTTGTCGGCGGCACTCGGGTCGTCGTCGTGGAAGCCCGCCATCGACCAGCGATCCGCCGGGACGTCGACGAACAGCTCCGCGCCCTCCATGAGCAGCGACCAGAAGCCGTCCGGATCGCTGGCCCCCGGCACGGCCAGCCCCATGCCGACCACCGCGACAGGATCCACGTCTTGATCGGGATGCGTCTCCAGCTCTGGCTCAGGCTCCGGTTCTGGTTGCGGCGCCGGCTCTGGTTTCGGCTCCGGGTCTGGGGACGTGGCGCGGCGCTGCAATGACATGCCGCCGTCCGCCACCACGGTCTGCCCGGTGATCCATCCCGCGCCGGGAGAGGCCAGCAGCAGGACCAGGTCGGCCAGGTCGTCGGGTGTGGCCAGCCGCCCCAGCGGGGTGGCCGCCACCAGGTTGGCGCTCACCGACTCGAATCCCGGGAACATGCGGCCGACCGGATTGTCCATGAGCCCGACGGAGGCGGTGTTCACCCGGATGCCGTCCGGGGCGAACTCCGCCGCAAGGTAGCGGGTCAGCGCCTCCAAAGCCGCCTTGGACAGCCCGACCGGCAGGTAGTTGGCCGGGGCGTAAGACGCGCCGAGCGAGGAGACGTTGACGATGCAGCCCGCGCCGGACCGGGCCAGCAGCGGGCGGGCCGCCCTCGCGCACCAGAGCGCGCCCTTGACGTTGACCTCGAACGCCTGGTCCAGGTGCTCCTCCGCCAGCTCGTCCCAGGCGGCGAACGTCCCGCCGGCGGCGTTGTTCACCAGCAGGTCCAGCCGTCCGTGGGTGGCGTTGACCTGGTCGAACATGCGCCGTACCTGATCCGGCTTGGCCACTGACGCCCTGATCACCTCGACGCCGTCACCCAGCTCGGCCGCGAGCGTCCTGGCCTCGTCGTAGGAGTGGAAGCAGTTGATGATCACTCTGGCGCCGGACTCGGCGAGCGAGCGTACGATGCGCGCGCCCACGCTGCCCGCGCCGCCGGTGACGAGGGCGACGCGGCCGTGGAATCCCGTCATGTCGTGCCCGCCCTGGCGAGCGAGTCGAGAACGAAGTCCACCACCTGGCCGAACGTCCGGTAATCGGCCATTCGCATGTCTTCAGGCGGCGGGCCCAGCTCGAACAGCACGCCGAGCCTGCCCATCAGCTCCACCCGCTTGACCGAGTCGACGCCGAGGTCGGCCTCCAACTCGGCGCCGTCCTCGAAGACCTCCTCCGGGTACTCCAGCGTGGTGGCGTAGAGATCACGCACCCGGACGGCGACCGTCTCCCTCGACGTGGGCCCCGCGGGCGGCGTCGGCGCGGAGGGCGCGCTCGTGTCCTGCGGCGGAACCGGGGCGGGAGGCGTGCTCGGGTCCGGTGTCACTGCGGGAGGCGTGCTCGGGTCCGGTGTCACGGCGGCGGGTGCGGGCGGGTGCGCCATGGTCGTGCCGGTGTGCCGGACCGTCCGTGGTTCGGCGGCGGGAGCCAGGAACTGGCCGGTCTCGCGGAGCGTGTCCAGGTCCGGCAGCAGCGGCGTGTGCACGGAGGCGGACGACTCGATCGAGCGGACCCGGGACGTCAGCGCGCGCCCCGCGCCCACCTCCACCCACACGCCGGCGCCCGAGCGATGCAGCCGCTCCACAGCGGGTCCGAACCGCACCGGCGTGACGAGGTGGGAGGCGAGCAGTTCGCCGAGGTCGTCGGAATCACGGTAGTAGCGGCCGAGCACAGGTGAGAAGACGGGAATGCGCAGGCCCCTCCGGCCGTATCCGCTGAGCCGGCGGGCGAGCTCCTGCCGCGCCGGGGCGAGCAGCGGGCTGTGGAACGGATGCGGCGAGTGCAGTGTGGTCGACGGCAGCCCGATCGCGGTGGCGATCGTCGCCGTGCGGCGCAGCGCGTCCGCCCGCCCCGCGACCACCGTCTGCGCCGGCCCGTTGTCCACCGCGATCACGGCGCCGGAGGTCGGCAGCAGGTCGAGGATCTGCTGGGCCCGGTCGGGCTCGCAGCCCAGCGCCAGCAGCCCGCCGCCGCTGGTGTCGTGCTCGCGCAGCACGGTGATCCGGTGGCAGAGGATCTCCGCGCCCTCGGCGACGTCCAGCGCGCCACCGGCGACCAGCGCCGCGATCTCGCCGAGGCTGTGCCCGACGAGCACGCTGAACCGCGCTCCCTGATCGGAGAGCGCACGAAAGGCGGCGACCGAAGTGGCGAAAACAGCCAACTGGAGCACGTCCGGCGCCGCTTCGACTAATTGATCGACGGAATCATCGGAAAAGGCTCGGCTCAGGCCTTTTCCGAGAATGCCGCCGGCCACCGCGTCAATGGTTTCGATCACCTTGGCGGTCCCGGGATCATGTGCGCGTAGCCGTGGCAGAGCGCCCGGCAGATAGGCTCCCTGACCCGGGAAAAGACCCACGACAATTTCAACGGAGCTCAGCATTCCGGTCCCCCTCAGAGCACGGTGTCGGCGAAATTCCCATACCTGGGATTCGCGTTGAATATTCCGCGTGCGAGCTCGATGAAGCCAAGGTAACCGCGCTGCATGCGTCGCGGACACCCCTAAAGCAGGCGTGAAGTCAGGGGTGATCGCAAAGCCGTGAAATGGACCTCGGGCCGGCGAAGGGCCAACCTGCGGGTTTTGGGGCGGCCCGCACGACTGCGGTGGCCGTCTCCTGGCCGATGGGATGCCCGTCGGTGGGGGAAGGGCTGCCCGCCGTACATTTCTCAAGCAGTCGCAGCGACAGCAGGCGTCACCGGCAGCCCTCTCGGGATTCAGGTCGGGTAACTCATACGGTAGGGCACGCCGGCGTCGCGGATGTATGAGGAGGGGGCGTTGTCGATCCTTGAGGAATTGCCAGGATCATGCGCCAGGCGAGGAGCGGCGGGCCGGCTTGATCGCTGAGATCAGCGGCGCGGCTGCGCGGACGGGGATGGGGACAATAGGCTGCGACGATGGAACGAGTAACCGACGTGCCCGAGAATGTCGCCACAGGACATCCTGCCTGGGTTTCGCCCGCAACCCAGCCTGCAGATCCGGACCAGGTGAACGACTACGACGGTTTCGCCGAGGCGTACTCGGCGGAAACCGAGAACAACATCCTGAACGAGTACTGGGCGCGGTACTCGATCCTGGCCCTCGTCGGAGACGTGGACGGTCGCCGGATCCTGGACGCCGGCTGCGGCTCAGGCCCCCTGTCCGCGGCACTGCGCGACCGCGGTGCGGTCGTCACCGGCATCGACTCCAGCGCCGGGATGCTGGCGTTGGCCCGGCAGCGGCTCGGCGATGACGCGAACCTGCAGGTGGCCGACCTGAGCGACCCCCTTCCGTTCGCCGACGGCGCGTTCGACGACGTGGTCGCGTCGCTGGTGCTGCACTACCTGGAGGACTGGGGGCCGACGCTGGCCGAGATCCGGCGAGTGCTCAGGCCCGGAGGCCGGCTGATCGCGTCGGTGAACCACCCATTCGTGGAGCACATGAGCCAGAGTCCTCCTCGGCGCAGCTATTTCGCGACCACCAGCTATACCGACGAGTGGACGTTCGACGGGAAGCCCTTCCCGATGACCTTCTGGCGCAGGCCGTTGCACGCGATGACCGACGCCTTCACCGCCGCCGGCTTCCGCCTTGCCGTCATCAGCGAGCCGCAGCCCGACCCGGCCGCCCGCGAGCTGTTCCCGGACGACTTCCAGGACTTCGCGGACAAGCTCGCCTTCCTGGTCTTCGTCGTCGAGGTACCGCCGTCGGATGCCTAACTGACCACGCCAAAAGAGCGAGCGTGTCCGAGCCGCTGTTGATGACGGATGCGGTGGTCCCGTTCGGGGTGAGGGCGATGCCCCGGGGAACTTGCCGCCGGCGTCCCCGAGCGGGCTGAGGACCGCCCCCGGGCGGATCGCCACGGAGGAAACGTCGCGTTCGTGCCGTACCGTTCGGAACGATGGGTGGGGCCTAGGTGACGGCCGGTCCGATTCTCTTGCCGTCACCGGTCACCACCGCGATCTTGCCCTGCTGAGGCAGGATCCGCAGCGGCGACGGCGATCAAGGCTTTCGTCTAAAGGTCGTTCCTGGTGAGCCAGGTCAGGCAGGCGTCGGCGATCTCACGCCAGCCGTGGTCGATGGTCAGGGAGTGGCCGCGGTCGGGGAACTCCTGGAAGTCGGTGATCGCGGTGGAGTCCCGGTACTGCTTGAGGGTCGCCTTGGTGACGGTCTCGGGGACGGTGTGGTCCTTGCCGCCGGCGATCAGGAGCAGCGGCCCCCGGGCGTTGTTGCCGGTGTCGACCTTGGCGGGCGAGTGGGGGGAGAAGTTGGCGGCGGCGGCCTCGAACAGCGGCTTGCCCGGTGCGGGGATGGTCCAGCGCTCGTACAGTTCGGCGGCCTCCTCAGCCGGGATGGCGTTGCCGAACGCGTAGGTGAACTGGTCGAGGGTGAGGGAGACGGCCCGGTGCTTGTTGGCCGGGTTCTTGAACACCGGCAGGGTCGAGCGCAGCGCCGACAGCGGCAGCGGCAGCACCCCCTTGATCTGTGCGGCGTCGATCGCGATCGCGGCTCTGGCCAGGTCCTGCCCGAGCAGCTTCTCGGCGATCATGCCGCCGAAGGAGTGGCCGATCAGGATCGGCTTGGAGTCCAGAGCGTTGATGATCTCCGTGTAGTGGGCGACGACGTCGTCGATGCCGTGGTCGGCGATGCTGTCGGGGTCTTTTCTGGACAGTTCGACGGTTTCGCTGTCGCCCGGCCAGCCGGGGGCCGTCGCGGCGTAGCCGGCGGTCGTGAACAGCTCGGTCCAGGAGGACCAGGAGGTGGCGTGTAGCCACAGGCCGTGGATGAAGATGACGGGAATGGTCGGTGCGGTCATCGGTTGCTCCTCAGGAACACGGCAGTCATGCCGGATGGGTGTGCTTGACGGCCTGGGTTGCGGTGGCGGCGGCGCGGATGTGGCCGGCCACGGCTGCCGGTTGCGACAGCGCGATCGCGTGTGACGCGTCGATCTCGATGGTGTCGGCCCCGGCGCGCTGGGCCATGAAACGTTGTGCGGCGGGGTGGATCGCCCGGTCGGCGGTCGCGACGACGTACCAGGACGGCAGGGTCTTCCAGCTCGCGGCGGGAGAGCTCTCCTCGAACGCCGCAGCCGCGATGGGGCGCTGCGCGGCGGCCGCCACCGAGGTGAGGCGCCGGGGCAGGTCGGCGGCGAACACCGCGGGAAACCGGTCGTCCTTGAGGTACAGCTCCACGGCCTCCTCTCCGTCGCCCGTGCGGAAGACGGCCGGCCGCAGCGCCGGGCCGAGCAGGCTGTCGGGGAAGCGGCCCGTGACGTCCAGTACGCTCTCCCCTTCCTCCAGGGCGAAAGCGGTCACGTAGACCAGCCCGATCACATTGCCCGGTTGGGCTCCCGCCCGGGTGATGACCACACCGCCGTAGGAGTGACCCACCAGCAGGACCGGACCGTCGATCGCGGCGACGACGCCGGCGAGGTAGGCGGCGTCGGTGGCCGGTCCGCGCAGCGGGTTGGCCACCGCGGTCACGGGGATCCCGGAAGCCTGGAGCTCGGCGATCACGCCGGCCCAGCTCGACGCGTCCGTGAAGGCGCCGTGGACCAGTACGACGGTCGGCGTGCTGCCGTTTCTGAAGGATCTCCCTGTGGTCATGGCCTCACCGTAGAAAGCCTCTTGCGCGCCTCGCGAGCGTCACATGACTGCGTCACCGAGCGTCACACGCGCAGGGCCGTGCTCAACGCCGAGTGCAACGCCGATCGCGAGGTGACCCCCAGTTTGGGGAAGATCCTGTAGAGGTGGGAGCTGACGGTTCGATGAGACAGATAGAGCTTCTCGCCGATCTCCCGGTTCGTCAGGCCGTCGGCCGCCATCTGGGCGATCTGGAGTTCCTGCGCGGTCAGCACGTCGCGCGCTTCACTGCTGCGCCCGCGGCTGCTCTCGCCGGAGGCCCGCAACTCCTGGCGCGCTCGCTCGCTCCAGGGGATCACCCCCAAGGCGTCGAACGTCTCGCGAGCCGTACGCAAGGGCGCCCGCGACTCGGCCGTACGCCGCTGGCGCCGCAGCCATTCACCGTACGCCAGCTGCACCCGAGCCCGTACGAAGGGCCATCGCCGCAGGTCGGCCCCGAGCGCGGCATCGAAGAAGGGCTCTGCCGCCGCCTCATCGGCCAGGACGGCCCGGGCGTAGCGCAGGTCGGCGTGCAAGGACGGCGACGGCGTGGTGAGCGCCACCGCCTCCAGTTCCTCGATGATGCCGGCCACCGCGCGACCTTGACCGCTGTGCGCCGCGGCATCTGCGAGTTCGGCCAGGGAAAAGCAGCGCAGCGCCAGGTGGAAGGCCGGATCGGCGGGGTCGTGCATCCGTCGCAGATGGTCGAAGGCGTCGGCGTAACGTCCCTCGCCCAGTGCGGCGAGTCCACGCGCGAGCTGCACCGTGGCCAGCACGGGGCGGGCTCCGACGGGCAGGGCCACCTGCTCGGCCGCCATCGCGAGGCTCTCCACGCGATCCTGCTCGCCGCGCAGCGCGGCGAGCACCGCGCCCGAGGCCTGAGCGATGGCGTGCATCAGCGGCTGGGACGTCTCGTGCGCCAGACGGGCGGCCTCCTCGGCGGCGGGGATGGCCACGCTCAGGTCGGCCAGCCGGGCCGCGCTCCACGCCTGTGCCCCGAGGTCTCGTGTCAGGAGGCTGAGCCTGCCCTGCGCGCGCAGGGCCGGTAGCGACGCGGCGCAGAACTCCTCCGACAGGTCGAACGCCCCCACCATCAACGCCGAACTGCCGAGCAGGCGGGCCGCCGGCCGCCCGCCGGTCGGGTGGGCGGCCAGATGGCGTAATCGCTCGATCACGACCTTGCCACGCTCGATCGGAGCCGCGAACGCCAGGACCGTCAGCAGTCGTCCGTCCAGATCGTCGACGGGCAGGCCCTCGGCCACGGTGACGACGCGTTGCCGCGACCGCTCGTCAGCATGAGCCCAGAAACATCGCAGGGACGCACTGGACAGGAGTTTCAGCGCGAGATCGACGTCCCCCTGCGCCGCCATCGTCTCGGCGAGATCGGCCAGAGAGTGCGCTGCCGCGCTGTCGTCACGGATGCCGTCCTGGAAGCTCTCGCGGATCCACACGATACGGGCCTGCTGCTGGGCCGACAGCTGCGGCTGCTCGTCTTCGCCCAGCAGCCGCATGACGATGTCGCGCCGTCCCATCTCAGCCGCGTACTCGGCGGCTCGCACCAGCCGTTCACACCGGTGAGCGGGATTCTCGCTGAGCCTGACCGCGTGCTCCAGGGCCGCGACGGCCGACAACAGGTCGCCCCGACGTCGCACGCTCTTGGCCGTGGTCTCCAGCTCGGCGGCGATGCTCTCATCCGGCCTGGGGGTGGATGCCGCGCGGTGCCAGAGGCGACGGTCCGGCCGGCCGGTGAGGACGTCGGCCAAGGCGGCGTGCGCCGCGTGCCTCTGGGAGATGCTCGCCCCCTGGTAGATCGCCGAGCGCATGAGCGGGTGCCGGAACGAGACCGAGGCTTCGTGCACGTCGATCAGCCGTACGGTGACGGCGGGAGCCAGATCTTCTGCCGTGACCGGTGCACCGGTGATCAGCGCAGTGGCGTCGAGGGTCTCGGAAAGGGCGGTGCTGTCGTTGAGCGCGGCCACCAGCAGCATGGTCCGAAGGGTCGACGGCAACCCCGACATGCGGGCGGTGAAGGTCTGTTCCAGCCGGGTGGTCAGCGGGAGCCACCCCGGCGGCAGGGGCCCTTTCCCGTCCCGCGTGCCCGCGGCGATCGGCAGCTCGACGAGGGCCAAGGGGTTTCCCGCAGCCTCCCGCAGCACCCGTGTGCGCACCGCCGGCGCCAGGGTGGGGCTGCCGGAGTCCAGCAAGGCGGTCGCGGCGGTGTCATCGAGCCGATCGAGGAGCAACTCCGGCAGCCCCGCCCCGTCAAGGGGACTCTGGAAACCGTCGCGTATCGCGGCCAGCAGCACGATCGGTTCGGAGTCCAGCCGCCGCGCGACGAACGCGAGCACGTCGGCGCTCGCGCGGTCCAGCCAGTGAGCGTCCTCGACAAGGAGCAGGACGGGCGAGCGGGCGGCGGCCTCGCCCAGGAGGTTCAGCGCCGCCAGGGCGATGAGGAACGGGTCCGGCACCCGGGTGTCGGTCAACCCGAACGCCGCTCCCAGCGCGTCGCGCTGCGGGGCGGGCAGTTCCCTGATCTCGGTACGAAGCGGGAGCAGCATCTGATGCAGACCGGCGAAGGGCATGTGCGTCTCTGATTCCACACCGGCCGTCCGCAAGATCCGCATGCCACGCGCGGCCGCGACCGCCGCCGTGTCCAGCAACAGGGCCGACTTCCCGATCCCCGCCTCGCCGCGCACCAGCATCGCCCCGCCGCTCTTGCGGACGCCCTCCACGAAATCGCCGAGACGCCGCTGTTCGGGCTCCCGACCGAAAAGTGCTATTCCTGGATGGTTTGCTGGCATATAAAGCCATGGTCGCGTGCGCTCGGGGTCCCGTCCAGCGAACGTGGTTTCCGGGTAGGAGCGGACCGGTGTGGCGGCGATGAGGGTGCCGCCGGGGACGAGCACCATGCCTTCGTCGGGAACGCGGGTCATGAGGATTCCGGCCTTTCACTGATGCGCTCAGGTCTGCGGGTGCGTGTGTCGTCAGGCGGCGGTCTCGCGGCCGAGGTCGGCGACCGCGGCGGGCCGGGGGACGTGGACGGCGTGGCTGCCGACGACCTCGACGACCTTCGCTGTGGCGCGTTCGGCCATCATGCGCTGAGCCGGCGGCGGGATCATCCGGTCCTCGGTCGCGACGAGATACCAGCTGGGCTTGTGGTCAAGGTCGCTCCTGAGCTGGACGGACAGGCCCGGCGCCTGGCCTGCTGCTCTCCATCCAAGGCGCGGGCACGCGGCCCGGCCACGCAGAACAGGACGCAGAAGTAGCGCGGAAACCGTCAGGCGTTCGCCAGGTCGCGGCAGCGGCTGCTCGCCTTGGCGTCGCCGATGGCCTCGTACACCTCGGCCGCCCGCGCATAGGCGTGGCGGCTCTCGCCGGTCCGGTCCTCCTCGGCCAGCAAGGCCGCCAGCGTCTCCAGGGAGCGGGCCTGCGGGACGGCCAACTGGACCTGCTCCATGAGGCCGATCGCCTCGGTGAGCTTGATGATCGCCTCTGCCCGATCGCCGAGCAGTCCCAGGCACTCGCCGACGCGGGCCAGCGCGATCGGCCGGATGGTCGCCGCGACGCTCGGTGTCGTCCTCGACCGGTCGTCGTTCAGCAGGGCCAACAAGTCGAGGTACCGCTCCAGCGCCTCGGTGTAGTGTCCGGCGTCGCGAAGGCAGGTGCCGAGGGCGCCGAGAGAGTGGCAGTACCGATCGAGGTCGCCGTTGATCTTGTAGATCTCCGCCGCCCGGGTTTCCGCCGCGATGGCCTCATCGAGCCGCCCGAGCCGTCGGAGCGCACCCCCCGCATGGTGGTGGGCCAAGGCGATCTGCGTCGTGGCACCACTGCGGGTGGCCAGGTCCATCGCCTGGGCTGTGTACCGCAGTGTGGTCTCCGGGTCGTCTCGCGGCAGCAGATGGGCCCAGGCCAGCATGTTCAGCTGCACGGCCTGCCGGGCCGGATCGCCCAGGGCGGCGGCGGCCTCGGCACCGAGGGTGAAGACCTCGTGCCAGTGCGGCGCGTGCATCCACCGGTCGGAGAACCAGTCCATCGACTCGGCGCAGTCGAGGACGGCGGCGAACCGGCCGATGCTCGCCCCGTGGCGTAACGCGCCCAGCCAGTTGTCCGCATTCACGCGCAGCCAGTGGTCGGCCTCCTCCGGGGAGGACAGCTCAGTGGCATCGGGGTCAGCCTGGTCAGGATCGCCGTACCCGGGCTCGAACCACCGCCCGGCGGTCGTGGCCGTCCGCAGCAGCCACGACGTCATCGCCACGGTGAACGCGTCGCGCTCGGCCGCGGGTTCCTCCTGCTGAAGCCGGTCGCGGGCGAACAGCCGGACCAGGTCGTGGAAGCGGTAGCGTCCCGACGCGTTGTCCTGCAGCAGGCCGAGGTCGACGAGTTCGTCGAGGGCGTTCCATGCCTCCTCGATCGACGTGCCGCCCGCCACGGCGGCCAGAGTGGCGTCGAAGTCGCGGCCCGGCACCAGGGCGAGTCGGCGGAAGAGCCGTCGCGTCGCGTTGGCCAGCTGCTCGTAGGACAACCCGAACGCGGTGGCGATCTTGAGATCGCCGGCGCTGAGCTGGTCCAGGCGGCGCTCCTCGTCCGTCAGCCGGGCGGCGAGGTCGGCGGCGTTCCACCCGGGCCGGCTGACCAGCCGATTTCCGGCGATCCGGAGTGCGAGGGGCAGACCGCCGCACAGCTGCGCGAGCTGCCAGACGGCCGATCCTTCGTCCGAGGCGCCGCGGTCTTTCAGGATTCCGGTCAGCAGCTCGGTGGCTTCCGGCGGAGGCAAGGGCCCGAGGCCGAGTCTGCGCACTCCTTCCAGACCGGCCAGCAGGCGGCGACTGGTCACCAGGGCCTTGCCCGCGCCGCCGCCCGGCAGCAGCGGCCGGACCTGCTCCTCGGCGGCGGCATTGTCGAGCACGATCAGCACGCGCTGGTCACGCAGCAGGGACCGGTACAGGGACGCTCGCCCGGCGACGTCACCCGGGATCTGCTGATCCGCAATGCCGAGTGCGCGAAGCAGCATGCCCAAGGCGTCGTCGACGGGCAGGGGCTGCGGAGACATGCCGAACAGGTCGAGGAAGAACACCCCGTCGGGGAAGTCCGGCCGCAGGGCATGGGCGGCGCGGACGGCCAACGTGGTCTTGCCCAGCCCGGCAGAACCGGTGATGAGCCCCACACCCGCGGCGCCCGGCGCGTTCCCGGCGCGTAAGAGCTCGCTGGTCCAGGCCAGTCCCGCGGCTCGACCGGTGAAGTCGTCGACGGAGCGCGGCAGCTCGCACAGCCCGGTCGGGCGGGCCCAGCGATCGCGCAGGCGGCCCTCGCGCGCCAGCTCGACGAGCTGTCTGCGGTCGGCGTCTGCCAGGCCGAGGGCGTCGGCCAGCGCGCTGACGGTCCGATGCTGGGGTCCCTTGCTGCGTCCGCGTTCCATGTCCGACAGCGTCCGGGCGCTGACCCCCGAGGCCTCGGCGAGCTGCTCCAGCGTCAGACGTGCCGCGTGCCGATGGCGACGCAGCACCTCCGCGAAGCTGGGTGCGGTGATCGAGTGCTCCTTCGCCGCGATCTGGTGGAGACCACCCAAAATCTTACGGGGAAGACCCGGGACAGCGGCCTTGGCCGCCGCTTCGTTCACCTTCGGCCTGGAACAGGACCCGCGGTCACGTAGCGCTCGGTGACGCAGTCAGGTGACGCTCGCGCGGCGAGCGAGCCGATTTCTACGGTTTGCCCCATGAACGCCCAGCGCTCCAGCGCTCTCCCTCTCACACTTGACCCGAAGATCCGCGGCCGAGGAGTCATCCCGATCGCGGTGGTCGGCATGCTCGCCTGCCTCGCCCCTGCCGCCTCCGCTCAGGCCACACCGGTGTCCACCACAGCCATCGCCTCCGAGACGCCGTCGAAGATCGGCAATCAGCCGCGCATTCCGGCGGGTTTCCGCGAGCAGAGAGTTCAGGTCGGCGACGTCGCGATCAACTACGTGCGCGGTGGACAGGGGCCGACACTGGTCCTGCTGCACGGGTACCCGCAGACCTGGTACACCTGGCGCGAAGTCCTGCCCGAACTCGCCAAGCACTACACGGTCATCGCGCCGGATCTACGCGGCGCAGGCAAGAGCGACGCGCCCGCCAGCGGCTACGACAAGAAGACCCTCGCCGCCGACCTGCGCGGGTTGTTGACCACGCTCGGTCTCCAGCGGGACATCAGGCTCGTGGGGCACGACATCGGCACGATGGTCGCCTACGCCTACGCCGCCGCCCACCCCGGCGACGTCACCAAGCTGGTCCTCAGCGAGGCACCCATCCCCGACAAGAGCCTCTACACCTTCCCCTCCCTCACCGCGAAGGGGCCGGGCTCCTGGAACTTCGGCTACTTCAGCCTCACCAACGGCCTGCCCGAGCGCATGGTGAACGGCAGGGAGGAGCAGTGGGTGGAGCGCTTCGTCGACTCCCTCGAAGTCAAGAAGAACGGCGTCAGCGACGAACAGGTCCGCGAGTACGCCCGCCACCTGCGCGATGACGCTCACCTGCGCGCGAGTTTCGAATGGTTCCGCGCCTTCCCCGAGGACGTCGCCGACAACCGCGCATACGGCGCGAAGAAGCTCACCATGCCCGTGCTCGCCATCGGCGCCCGCGGCAGCCTCGGTGACTTCGTCCCCACCCAGGTCCGCAAGTACGCCAGACATGTGACCGGGACCATCATCGAGGACTCCGGTCACTGGATCTTCGAGGAACAGCCCGAACGGCTCACCCGCATACTCCTGCGCTTCCTCAAGAAGGACTAAGACCGAATCAGGAGCACCCACATGAACAGCATCGAGGAGTGGTTCGCCGCCAACAGCTCGCCCATCTCCGACGTGAACGACGTGCCGGCCTCCTTCGACGTCGAAGCCATCGTCGCCTCGGCCCAGGCGTACCGCCTGCGCGTGGCGGGTCCTCCGCCGCCGGCTTAGCGCACCACGCCGCTCCGCGCCCCGGCCCTGCCCGACGGGCGGAGAAAGGCTCAGCGCCTCGCTTGACAACGTCACCCCCACCAAGGAGATCCGCCATGTCCCCACAGACCTCTCCGCGCTCCCGGCCGGGAATCCGGACCCTGCTGCCCGTGACGCTGGCCGTCCTGGCCATCCTGGTCACGGCTCTCTCCTCGCCGGCCGCCGCCTCCACCGCGGCGAGCCGGGCCAAACCCACCGTGGTGCTGGTCCACGCCGCCTTCGCCGCCGACCTGCCCGCCCGCGACACCGCGCTGATGGCCGCCACCCAGCGCCCGGCCGCCCTGGCCGCGCTCGGCTCCCCGAGCGGACCGCCCGCCTGGAAGACCATCCCCTCCTGGTACCTGGTCGCCGGTGCCGACCAGGCCATCCCACCCGCGGCCCAGCGGTTCATGGCCCAGCGCGCCGGCGCGCACACCAGCGAAGTCAGGGAAGCCTCACACGTGATCATGATCTCCCGACCTGACGCCACCACCGCTCTCATCACAGCGGCAGCCCGCACCGCCGGCTGATCCCACATGACACCAATCCGCCCGGAACCGCGACAGGCGCGATCCCCGGCGCCTGTCGCGGCTCCGGCCCTGGCCACTTCCGAATGGAGACAACCCCCATGGTCCACTCGAGTAGGAGAGCCTTCCTCACCCAAGCGACCGCCGCATCGGCGCTGCCCCTGGCCGCCGGCCTGCTCGGGGCCGGCGACGCGCCGGCATCCGGCGCCCTCCCCGACTACGCGCCCATCCCCGAGGCGTCAAAGGGCCCGGCGCTCAACGACAAGGGCTACTTCGTCGGCCGGATCGACGGCGACCTGTACTGGGTCACCGACGGCTCCTACCAGGCCATGTTCCTGACCACGAGCCAGGGCGTCGTCCTCGTGGACGCGCCACCCACCATCGGGCACAACCTGCTGCGCGCCATCGAGGAGGTCACCCGGGCCAACGGCCGCCCCAGGAAGGTGACCCACCTCGTCTACTCCCACTCGCACGCCGACCACATCGGAGCCGCCTCGATCCTCGGCAAGGACGTCATCCGCATCGGACATACCGAGACCGCGAGACTCCTGCGCCGGGACGCGGACCCGAACCGGCCGGCGCCCACACTCACCTTCGACGACCACCACGTCCTGCGCGTGGGCGGCGAGAGTCTCGAACTGGCCTACCACGGCCCCAACCACTCACCCGACAACATCTTCGTCTACGCCCCCAAGCAGGAGACCCTGATGGTGGTCGACGTGCTCTATCCCGGCTGGGTGCCGTTCAAGAACCTCGCCGTCTCCCAGGACATCCCAGGCTGGCTGCGGGCCCACGACATCGCCATGAGATATCCGTGGCGCACCCTCGTCGGCGGCCGCCTCGGCCGCCTCGGCACCCGCGCCGACGGCCACCTGCAACAGCGATACCTGGCCGACCTGCAGGCCGGCGTCCGTGACACGGTCGCCGGCCTCGATCCCACGCCGTTCTTCGACAAGTACGGTTCAGCAGGCAACGCGTGGGCCATCTTCGACGGCTACCTGAACGCGGTCGCCCAGCAGGCCGCCGCCCCGGTCATCGCCAGATACCTCGGCACGCTGGCCGCCGCCGACGTGTTCACCGAGGACAACGCCTTCGGCCTGCTGGAGTTCATGCGCATCGACACCGGCCTGCTCGGCCCCTTCGGTATCCACCCCTGACCGGCCCGCGCGGCCGTGGTCCCGTTGTCAGGTCCGCCAGAGCGCCCGGTACTCGCGTGGCGACATGCCCCTCAGCTCCCGGAAGCGGCGGTTGAAGTTGGACAGGTTGGCGAAGCCGCAGTCGGCGGAGATGCCGGAGACGGTGCGGTCGGTCTCCCTCAGCAACCGGCAGGCGGCGTTGACCCGCAGCATGGTGAGGTAGCCGGTGATCGTGGCGCCGGTGGTGCGGCGGAAGAACCGGCTGGCCGAGGCCGGGGCCAGGTGGGCGGCGCGGGCGACGGCTTCGAGCGTGACCGGCCCGGCGTACTCCTCGTTGAGCAGCCGGACGATCGCGTCGATGCGGTCGCGCGTGGCCCCGTTGAGGGAGGGGACGTACCGGTCGCCGGCCAGCGGGCGCATGTCGGCGCGACGCGCCAGCCGGACGAGCGCGTCGATCAGCGCAAGGGTCCGCTCGGGCGGCGGCATCGCGTCGAGCTCGCCGAGGTCCACGGCGTACGGGGGAAAGCTCAGCCCCCGCGCCGAGCGTTCGAGCAGCGTGGTCACGTCGGCGAACTCGGGGCGGTCGAAGAAGTCCCGTCCCAGGAAGTCCCGGCGGAACTGGGCGACGACCGCCTCGTGGCTGCCGTGACCGGGCACCGACTGGTACGTGTGCGGCAGCTGAGGGCCGATCAGGGTCAGGTCGCCGGGACCGTACTCCTCGACGCAGTCGCCCACGAACCGGGTGCCGGTGCCGCGGGTGATCAGGGTCAGTTCGTATTCGCGGTGGAAGTGCCAGGCGAAGCGGAAGTGCGTGGCCTGGCGGACGTGCAGCGTCCAAGAGAGCTGGGAGGTGGCCTCGATGTGCTCGTAGAACGCGCGCATAGTGCTCCGTCGTCATGAAAGTATCGGAATCGGTCATCCGTCTCGTGGCTCGAACACCAGGGTGCGACGAGGCTGGTCGCATGACGATCACACCCCACGATCTCGAGTCCCGGTACGACCTCGACGCCGCCGCGCGGCGGCATTTCGACGACAACGGCTTCGTGAAACTGCCCGGCGTGCTGGACGCCGGGACGATCGCGGCGTACGAACCCGAGATCACCGCGAAGGTCATCGACCTGAACACCCAGCACCTCCCCCTCGCCGAACGCGACACGTACGGCAAGGCGTTCCTCCAGGTCACCAACCTGTGGCGGCACAGCGACCTCGTCCGCGAGTTCGCCTTCTCCCCGCGCCTGGCCCGCATCGCGGCCGAGCTGCTCGGCGTGGACGGCGTCCGGCTCTATCACGACCAGGCGCTGTACAAGGAGCCGGGCGGCGGGCTCACCCCGTGGCACGCCGACCAGTACTACTGGCCGCTGGCCGGCGACCGGACCGTGACGGTCTGGATCCCCCTGCAGGAGACGCCGGCCGAGATGGGGCCGCTGGCCTTCGCCGCCGGCAGCCACCGCTTCGAATACGGCCGTGACCTGCCCATCAGCGACGAGTCCGAGCGGGAGCTGCAGCGGGCGCTGGCCGAGCGGAACTTTCCGTCGGTCGAGACGCCGTACCGGCTCGGCGAGGTGAGCTACCACCTCGGGTGGACGTTCCACCACGCCGCGCCGAACCGCTCGGACCTCCCGCGCCGGGTCATGACCGTGATCTACATGGACGCCGACATCACGGTCTCCCGGCCGGTCAACGACAACCAGTGGCACGACCTGCGTGCGTGGTTGCCCGGAGCCGAGGTGGGAGCCGTCCCGGACACCCTGCTCAATCCTGTTCTGCACCGGAGAGGGTGACCGGCTCCCCGGGGATGGGACACGGAAACCCTTCTGTCACTGCTTGACGGCGCCGGCGAGTCCGTTCACGAAGAACCGCTGCAGCACCAGGAAGATCGCGATGATGGGAGCGAGCGTGATGACGGAGCCGGCGCACAGCAGCGTCCAGTCGGTGGAGTTCTCGCCGATGAAGGCGTACATCCCGACACCCAGGGTGCGCAGCTCGGGACGGGCGAGGGTGAACACGAGCGGGATGAAGAAGCTGTTCCACGCCGAGATGGCGGTGAACAGGCCGACCGTGGCCAGCATCGGACCCGACAACGGGAGCATGATCCGCCAGAAGACCTGGTGGAAGCCGGCCCCGTCCACCCGGGCGGCGTCCTCCAGCGAGTGGTCGATGGCCCGGAAGTAGCCCATGAACAGGAAGGTGCCGAAGACGATCCCGCCCGCGGACTGCACGATGATGATCGACCAGAGGCTGTTGAGCAGGCCGAGCGCGTCCATGATGTCGAAGATCGGGATGATGGTGTAGCCGTGGGGCAGGAACACCGTCCCCGCGACCACGACCAGGACGAGCCCCTTGCCGGGGAACTCGGTGCGGGCCAGCGTGTAGCCGGCCATGGCGGTGACGAGCAGGGTGATGACCACCGTGGCGACGGTGATGGTGAGGGTGTTGAGGAAGTACTGGCCGAAGGACGCCCCCTGCCAGGCCTGCCCGTAGTTGGCCCACAGCGGCGTCCCGGGCAACGGGTTCAGGCCGCGGCCGAAGAACTCGTCGGTGCTCTTCAGCGAGCTGCCCAGCGTCCACAGGAACGGGTACAGCCAGGCGATCCCGCCGAGGAGCAGGAACGCGTGCGTCAGCCACGGCGCGCGCCGGGTCATGCGCGACCTCCCCTGCGCCTGACCAGCACCCGCAGGAAGAGGGCCTGGGCCACGGCGAAGACGATGAGCAGCATCCCGTAGAAGAACGACGCCGCCGAGGCCAGGCCGACGTCCCGCTCGACGCCGGTGCCGCCGAACCCGCCGAACGCCAGGTGGTAGACGTAGGTGTTCACGACCTCGGTGGCGAAGTACGGCCCGCCGTTGGTGAGCACCTGCACGAGGTCGAAGACCTGGAACGAGCCGATGACCGACAGCAGGACGATGACGACCCCCACCGACCTGAGCATGGGGACGGTGATGTAGCGGAAGCTCGCGAGGGCGCCCGCGCCGTCGAGCCGCGCCGCCTCGTACAGCTCGTCGGGGATCGTCTGCAGACCGGCCAGGAAATAGACGAGGTTGTAGCCCAGCGTGTGCCAGATCCCGACCCCGATGATGATGATCATCGCGAAACTCGGGTCGCCGAGCCAGTCCACGTACTCGTCCGTGAGGCCGATCGACATCAGCACGTCGTTGACCACGTCGCCGAAATTGGAGAAGAGCAGCTGGACGACCACGCCGACGACCGCGGCCGACGTCACCACCGGAAGGAAGAAGAGCGTCCGGTACAGAGTCCTCCCGCGCAGCCGGCGGTTGTTCAGCACGAGGGCGAGCGCGAGCGCGAGAACGAGCTGGACGGGCACCACGAGCAGCACGTAGAAGAACGTGTTGCGCAGGGCTCCCCAGAAGATGGAGTCCGTCATCACCCGGGCGAAGTTGGCGAGCCCGACGAAGTCGCCGGGCTCGCCGATCCCGTCCCACCGGTAGAAGGTGTAGCCGAGCGACGCGATGATCGGATAGATCACGAACGCCAGCAGCAGCACCAGCATCGGCAGGACGTACAGGTAGGACCAGCGCGCCGCGGCGATCCGCCGCCGCAGGCGGGACGCCCTGCCCGCGATCAGCGCGCGGGGCCGGCCGACCAGTTGGATGTCCGTCATCAGCTCATCCGCGCTTGGTGGTGTACGGCTTGGCGATGTCCCAGTCGGCGAACACGTAGTCGTCCATGCTGACCTTGAGTCCCTGCCCGCGGGCCTTCGACACGGCCTCGCCCAGGGCGCCGTTGAGGCGGTCCTCGAGTTCCTTGAGCGCCTTGGGCGTGTCCTTGAGCTGGCCGGTGTAGATGCCGGCCGCGACGTCCGGGAGGTCCGGCTGGACCGGCGCCACCTCCACCTTGGCGATCTCCGGGTTGCGGATGGCGGGCACCGGGCCGACGAGGGCCGTGTTCGCCATGGCCACGTACTGCTTGAAGGTCGGCGAGGTCACCCCCGCCGGGTCGTTGTTCTCGGGGTAGACCGACAGGCCGTAGCCGCCCTGCACCCAGCGCTTGCCGGCGGCGGGGCTGTAGAACCAGTCGAGCCAGGCCCACGCCTGGTCGGGGTTCCTGGCCTTGGCCGAGAGGCCCATCAGGTAGCTGCCCGGGGCCCCGTAGAAGAAGCCCTGCGGGGTGCCGGTCGGCGACGGGAGCGTCATGAGGCTGTAGTCCTTGAAACCGGCCTCCTCCCAGGGCGCCTGGTTCCACACGCCGCCGACGATCATGCCGAACCGGCCCTTCGAGAAGAACGCCCTGGCCTGCTCGTCCGAGATGCTCATCGAGTTCGGGTAGATGAAGCCGCGGCTCTTCCAGTCGAGGAGAAGGGCGAGGAAGTCGGCGTAGTTGCGGTCGGTCCCGTACGTCCATCTGCCGGTGCGGTAGTCGACCGACTGGGTGCCCCCGGGCGACCCGGCGCCGCGGCAGAACAGCTCGATCAGCCACGGCAGGGCCCCCTTCTGCGCGTTGCCGAAGCCGAGCCCGAAGACCTTGCCGCCGCTCTTGCTCGTGATCGCCTCGGCGGCGCGGGTGATGTCGTCCCACGTCTTCGGGATGAGCACCGACCCGTCGGGGTTGGTCAGGCCGGCCTCCTTGAAGACCCCGTTGTGGATGTAGAGCTGCAGTGCCGGCGCCAGGCCGCTGAAGGGCGCGGAGTAGACCTTGCCGCCGAAGATGTTGACGCCCTCGACGAAACTGTTGGCGGGGAACCTCGACCGCCACTCGGGGGTGGCCCACTTGTCCAGGGGCATCAGCCAGCCCTCGCCGACGTGCGTCTCCAGTTTCGGCTTGGTGGGCAGCAAGAGGACGTCGGGGGCGGTGCCGCTGCGGAAGGCCAGCGCCACGAGGTCAAGGTACTTGTCGGTGACCTGGGTGGTCTTCTTGATCGTGGTCTTGCCGTTGGCCTGCTGGAAGAGCTTGACCTCGTTGTCCACCCACGGCGCCTGGCTGACGTACCAGTCCCAGTACGCCAGCGTGGTGCCCTGCGCCGGGGCGGCGTTCTGCCGGGAGTCGCCGCAGCCGGCGAGGAACGCGGCGCCGCCGGTGGCGACGGCGGCCCCCAGGAGTTGCCGGCGGCTGAGCTGAATGGCTGACATGGACTTTCCTTTCGATGAGCCGACTCGATGTGCTGACTCGATGTGCTGACGTCAGCCGACGACCACTGTGATCGCCTTGCCGGCGATGGTCGGCATCGAGACGGCGACCTCCTTGGTGACGCCGCCGGCCGTGACCTTGACGGTGTAGTCGCCGAGGAAGCCCCGCACCGTGGTCGATCCGGTCGCCCCGGTCGTGGCCGTCGCCCTCGTCCACCACTTGCCGTAGATGAGGTCGCGCCAGGCCACGGCGTTCGGCTTGGGCGTGTAGTCGGTCCGGAACAGGGCCCGCTTGGGATCCCAGGTGTCGCCCTCCCAGAACCCGAACGTGCTGACCCCGGTGACCTGCGGCATGCTGAACATCACGGTGAGGAAGTCACGCGTGTAGTCGGCCTGGAGCTGCTCGTCGGTGGTGCCCACGTCGAACTCGGTGATCGCGACGGGCAGGCCGATCCCGCCGAACTTGTTGATCAGTGTGATCAGGTCCTGCGGCGAGGTGAGCTGCTCACCGGCGAAGTGCCCCTGGATGCCGATCCCGCCGATGGGTGCCCCGCCGTCCTTCAGCGAGCGGGCCAGGGCGGCGAACCGGTCCTGGTGGCGGACCTCCCAGCCGTTGTCCTCGATGATGTCGTAGTCGTTGAGGTAGAGCCTGGGGCCCGCGTCGGCCTGCCGGGTCAGCCGGAACCAGCGGTCGATCTCGCCGTCGCCGAGCACGTTCTGCACGTCATGGTTGGCGTACGGCTCGTTGACCACGTCCCACTCGTCGATCTTGCCGGCGAGCGTGCTCGCCTCGTCGGTGATGTGGGTGTCGATCCTGTTCCGCAGCGCGGCCGGGTCGTTGCGCAGGCCGCAGACGTCGGCGGGCATGTTGCCGCACGAGGGCCAGATCAGGGTGTGCCCGCGGACGAACAGGCCGTTGTCGCGTCCCCACTGGAGCGCGGGCAGCGTGTACGTGTTCCGCTCGGTCAGGTTCTCCCAGTGGTTCCACTTGAGGTTGTTGCCGAGCGTGAACTGGTTGAAGTTGGCCAGCAGCGTGTCGCGGTACTTCTGCCCCGCGGTGTTCTGGGTCATCAGCCGCACACCGTCCGCGGCCGAGCCGAACTTGAAGGCGTGCCTGGTCATCTCCGCCTGAACGGTGGCGCCTGGGACGAGATGGCCCTGGGAGTCGACGACCTTGACGTAGATGTTGCCCTTGCGGTCGCGTTCGATCCGGTCAGCGGCGGCGGCCCGCCAGGACGCGGCCGCGTCGCGACCGGCGTAGGTGGCCTGCGGCCAACCGGCCGGGGTCCCCGGTCCGTACCGCAGCACCGACACGCCCGCGATCTGCAGCACCTGCGGCCCGTACCCGAGCCAGAAGTTGACGCGGACCTGCCCGGCCGCGTAGTCGGCGGCCATCCGGAACGGCAGCTGGAAGCGCTGCCACACGGCCCCGAACTTCATCGCCGCCTGGGTGGACTTGCTGTAGCTCCCGCCGTTCTGCTCGAACACGAAGTGGGCCAGGCCGGATCCGGACGGGGTCGGCGTGACCGACCGCGCCCAGAAGGTGGCCAGCATCGCCTCACCCTTGACCGTGGGCTGCGCGGACGGGACGCCCACGCCGAAGGAGTACTCGCCGTCCAGGCCGGACGAGCTCGGCTGCCCGGTCACCGTGACCTGCAGCGCCTGGTCGAAGTCCGGCTGCCCTTGAACGGTGACTATCTTCGTCTGGGGTGCGGGATTACCCGTGAACTGGGTGAACGATTCGAGGATGTCGGCCGGCATGACCTCGGTCGGTGCGGCGGCGGTCGCGGGCGCCGCCGGTCCCATCAGCGCCGCGAGCAGCACTCCGGGGATCACGTACGCCAGCGCCTTGGTGAAGCGACCCATGAGGGGGCCTTTCTTTCGACGGGCAGGGGGGATCACGACCGGTGCCGCCAGGGCGCCGGTCTTCGCTTCGTCGATGTGAAAGTGGAGGTGAGAGTCGAGGTGAGATGCGTGTCAGGCGGGAGCGGGGCCCGTGCTGTCCCGGACGACGAGAGTGGTCGGCAGCTGGATGCGGGTGGGCGGTGGCGGGTCTTCCCCGGACCCGGACCCGGGCTCGGACTCGGGGGAGACGATGGCGAGCAGCATCCGGGCCGCCTGCTGGCCCATCGCCTCGAACGGCTGGCCGACCGTGGTGAGGGCGGGCTTGACGTGCGCCGACGACGGTATGTCGTCGAATCCGACCACGGACAGGTCCTCGGGCACCCGCAGACCGCGGTCGGCGGCGGCCTCCATGGCGGCGTAGGCCGTGACGTCGTTGTGCGCGAACACCGCCGTCGGCCGGTCGGCGCGATCCAGCAGCTCGCGCACCAGCTCGCGGGCCCGCGGCGGCTCGAACGCGCTCTGCGCGGTGAGCGAGGCGTCGATCGGGACTCCGGCCTCGGCCAGCGCGTCCTCGTAGCCGCGCTGCCGGTCCTGGCAGCACGGGTACGTCATCGGCCCGGCCAGCGACGCGATCCGCCGGTGACCGAGGTCCAGCAGGTGGCGCACCGCGCCGCGGGCGCCCTCGTAGTTGTCGGCCTCGACCGACGGCAGGTCGAAGTGGGAGCCGAGGGTGTTGATGAGGACCACGGGCACGCCCTGCCCGTGCAGGTCGAGCAGGGGTTTCATGGGCTGGTCCTGGTTGATCACCAGGACCCCGGCCGACAACCCCGAGGCGAGCATGCGGTCGATGACCGGCCCGTAGTCGCGGTCGTTGGTGCTCGTGTAGAGGATGATCTCGTACGGCGTGCGCTCGATGACGGAGGCGACCCCGAAGTTCAGCGGGGCCACCATCCGCCACGTCAGCCCGGGCACGATCATGCCGATGAACGGCGGCCGCCCCTTCGCCAGCGCGCTCGCGGTGGCGCTGGGCACGTAGTTGTGGCGGGTGATGACCGCCAGCACGCGCCGCCGGGTGGCCGGGTCGACCCGCGGGCTGTTGTTGATCACCAGCGACACCGTGGATTTCGATACGCCGGCCAGCCGTGCTATATCGCGGATCGTGATTTTCTCCATGCCCGTTCCCCAGCTGCTTCCGGCCTTTTGTCAAACCGGTCCAACACCATTTCCTGGGACGGTAGCGCTGGACCGGTTCGATAGCAATACTTCGACGAAAAACAGGAGTAACTCGCCCGTAACTCTTGCGACGAATACGTGCCGATGGCGTGCCGGCCCGGCGGTCGTGCCGCCCGGCATGAGCAGCCCGGCCACCTGGGCGCTGACCCGTGGCCCGGCGTCGCCGTTACTCGATCACTTCGCCGGCCTTGCGCGGGCGGCCGTCGACGGTGACGACGCCTGAGGCGGTCGAGACGTCGATCACGCGCCCCCGGTGGACCAGCCCGGTCAGCTCCACGTCCCCGTCGGGGAGCGTTGCCGGGGTGACGACCAGGCTGCCGTCGAGCCGGAAGCGCACGCCCGCCGCGCCGGTCAGGATCGCCTCCGCGCCGGCCAGCCCGGCGACGATGTTGACCCGGCGGCCCGCGGGCGGTGCCGCCGGACGGTCGCAGTAGTGCTCCTGGGGGTAGTACGGGAAGTGCTGTCCCATCCAGAGCAGCCGTTTCATGACGCCCCAGGCGAGGGACGGCTCGCCGTGCTCCCAGAGCGTCAGGGCGAGCTGCGGGCCCTCCCCGGTGTACGCCCCGCCGCCCGACCAGTCGGTGTCGCCGAGCTCGTAGTGCAGCCGGTCGTCCGCGGCCACGGCGCTGACGCCGTACGGTGCGAGGAACGTGCCGTCACGCAGCCGCCTCAGCATGGCCGAGGCCATCTCCGGCGTGCAGGCGCCGTTCCGCATCGCGTCGAACGCCTGGACGTGCTGGACGAGCTCGGTGTGCCCGTCGGGGTAACGGCAGCGGAACCAGCCCTCGCGCTCGTCCCACAGCTCGCGGGCGACCGCCTGCCTGATGTCACGGGCGCGGGAGCGCAACTCGCCGACGGGCAGCCGCGCGCCGGACACCTCGGCCAGCTCGGCGAGCCGGTCGAGACACCAGGCGCGTTCGGCGTTGGGGCTGGCGACCACGTGCTCCCAGCCGGTGCCGCGCATCTCCAGCAGGTTGTGCTGGGTGCCGTAGTCGCGTAGCGCCCCGGCCGGGGTGAAGCGGGCGTCCAGCCCCTCGACCAGTTCGTGGAGCTGGGTGACCAGGGCGGGGGAGATGCCCTGGTGGGCGGCGACGGCGGTGGCGAGGGTGACCAGGGACCAGCCGCTGTAGGCGTACGGGACGCCCTGGCCCGTGCCGTCGGGAGCGATCGCGTAGTGGCTGGTGAGGTCCACCTTCATGAGCGATTCCAGAACAGCGGTGGTGGCGTCGCCGAGCATGAGGGAGAGCAGGTGGGGGGCGTACCCGCCGGTGTCCCACGCGTAGGAGCACAGCGCCCCGCCGTCCAGTCCGGAGGTGGCCACGAACGGCGAGGTGATGAAGCCGGGGTTGTCCCAGAGACAGGCCAGCCCGCTGGACAGAGAGCCGCGCCAGTACGCCTCCAGCCCCGGGATGTCGCTGGCCAGCCGCGGCACCCGCGCCAGCGCCGCGGCCAGCCGGCGCTCCGACTGGCGGCGGGATTCGGCGGCCGGCTCCCGCAGCCGCCCGGGCGGCGTTCCCGCGCCGGCGCGAACGGCCAGCGCGAACACCGCGCTCCCGCCCGCCGGGACGTCCTGGTGGAGTCCCTCGTGGGAGAGCTCGACGGCGACGTCCCCGGCCTGCCAGGTCCACGGTCCCGTGCGCGTGGCCTCAGGACCGGGTTCGGGCGGGACCCAGCCCCATTCGCCGAGCGAGACACGGCGGGGACCGCCGGGATCGGCGCGCGGGTGCAGGGTCACGGCGACGTCGCGCCCGGACCGGTTGGTGATCTCCACCTCCAGGACGAACCCGGCCTGGCCGTACAGCGGGGTGAGGGTGCTCCGCACCCCGAACGACACGAGTTCGCCGTGGTGGCGGCGGTGGTACGTGCCCTGCCTCTCGATCCGGCCAGGCCACCAGGTGCCACCCGCGTGGAGCAGGCCCACTCCGGCCACGCCGGGCGCCGCACCGTCGGCGATCCGGTGCCCGTCCACGTCCAGTTCGACGGCCAGCGCGGCGTCGGGGGCCGCGTACGGCGGCGCGAACCACCCGCCGACTCCGCACACCGAGCCCGGTGGGGCGTGGACGGTGGTCCAGCCGCTGGTGACCCAGGTGTGGCCGGGCGCCACGCTCTGGCGCAGGTCGAAGGCGAACTCGTCAACTGCGTAAGGCATGCGTCAATCCCTTGCCTGACGGGTGGCTGGGTGGGGGAGATCTCTCCGAAGGGCGCGGACGACCGGCGCTCGTGACCGATGCTGACATCGGCCCGTAGTCATCGCAAGAGTCACCGCAGTATTACAGCCGTTTTTCGTTCACGTATTGCCATCGAACCGGTCCAGGTCTACCGTCCCGAATAGGGTTTTGGACCGGTTCGACAAGATTACGACCACCTCCGAAGGCTGAATCCACCCATAACGCAAGGATCATTCGTGCCCCTGCGCCTCGCCATCCTCAGCTTCTGGCACGTGCACGCTCCCGACTACGCCCGCCAGGCATCCGAGCACCCCGGCACCGAGGTCACCGCCGTCTGGGACGAGGACGCCGCCCGCGGGCGGACCTGGGCCGACGACCTCGGCGCCGACTTCCATCCCGACCTCGGCGGACTACTCGCGCGCGGTGACGTCGACGCCGTGGTCGTCACCTGCCCGACCACCGCGCACCGCGAGGTCATCACGGCCGCCGCGGCGGCCGGCAAGCACATCTTCACCGAGAAGGTCCTCGCCCCGACCCCGGCCGAGTGCGCGGAGATCACCGCCGCCGCGGAGAAGTCCGGCGTCGCGCTGATGCTCGCGCTCCCCAGGCTGTACGACGGCTACACGACGGCCATCCGCAAGGTGCTGGCCGACGGCGAACTCGGCCGCCTCACCCTCGTCCGGATCCGCCTGGCCCACGGCGGCTCGGTCGGCGCGGGCTGGCTCCCCGAGCACTTCTACGACCCGGCCGCCACCGCGGGCGGCGCCCTCATCGACCTCGGCTGCCACCCCATGTACCTGACCCGGCTGTTCCTCGGCCGCATGCCCGAGACCGTGACCGGGTCCTTCGGCCATGTGACGGAGCGTGCCGTCGAGGACAACGCCGTCGCGGTGCTGCGCTGCGCGGATGGCACGCTCGGCGTGGTGGAGGCGTCCTTCGTCGCACCGGCCTCCCCGTTCACCATCGAGCTGCACGGCACCGAAGGCTCCCTGGTGTACGGGACGCCCGAGCCGCGGATGCTGCTCAGCACCGGCGGCGCCTGGCGCGAACTGCCCGTGCCGCCGCGTACCGGCGCGCCTTTCGAGCTGTTCGTACGCCATGTCGCCGACGGCACCCGTGACGAGGAGAACCTCGCCCTCGGCCTCGACCTGACCCGCTTGATGGCCGCCGCCACCCGCGACAGCCGCGAGGAAGGAAGCCGCGTATGACCCTCTCCATCGGCCTCATCGGCTGCGGGAGCATCTCCCGCTCCCATCTGCGCGGCTATCTCGCCGTCCCGGACGAGGCGGCCGTCACCGCCGTCGCCGACGTGGACCTCGACACCGCCACCGAGCGCGCCCAGCAGGCGGGTGGCGCCCAGGCGTACCGCTCCTACGAGCGCATGCTGGAGGAGGCCCCCGTTGACGCCGTCGACATCTGTCTGCCCCACCATCTGCATGCCGACGCCGCCATCGCCGCCGCCAAGGCCGGCAAACACATCCTGTGCGAGAAGCCGCTGTGCCTGACGATCGCCGAGGCCGAGCGGATCGCCGACGCGGTGGGCACAGCCGGGGTCACCCTGATGTGCGCGCACAACCAGCTCACCCTGCCCGCGGTCGCCCACGCCCGCGAGCTCATCGACTCCGGCGCGCTGGGCCGGGTGTACGAACTGCGCACCACCGACAGCTTCTTCAACGACTTCGACCCGTCGACGATGGGCTGGCGCGCCCATGCGGCCACCAGCGGCGGCGGCGAGCTCATCGACACCGGCTACCACCCCACCTACCTGCTGCTGTACCTGGCCTCCGCCCGCCCGGCCGCGGTGACGGCGATGCTCAGCACCCACCGGCTGGCCTTCATGGAGGGCGAGGATTCCGCCCGGGTGCTGGTGCGCTTCGCCGACGGCGCGGTGGGCGAGGTGGTGACCAGCTGGGCGTACGAAGCGGCGCCGTACACCGAGAAGTTCTCGGCGGTCGGCGAGCTCGGCAGCCTGTGGAGCGACGGTACGACGCTGTGCCACAAGCCACGCGGCGGGGCCGCCACCACGCTCGAATTTCCGGCCGTCGACTCCATTCCGGCCGTCTGCGCCGACTTCGTCCGCCGGATACGTGCCGGATCGCGGCCGGTGCACACCCACGAAGAGGGCACGGACGTGCTCAAGGTCATTCTCGCGGCCTACCGGTCCGCGCAGGAGAAACGAGAGATCACCCTGTGACGGGCCCCGCTGCGCATTCCGGGAGAGCATCATGAGTGACGTCCTCGAGCGATTCGACCGCGACGGCTACGCCGTCTTCCGCGATGTCATCGACCGGGAGCTGGTGCGGGAGGCGGCCGGTCACGTCGACTGGCTGCAGCGCCGCCACCCGGACCTGCGGCCCGAACATCTGGGCCACACGCTGCTGCGCGACGACCCGTTCTGGCTGCGGTTGATCTCGGACGACCGGCTGCTGGACATCGCGCAGACCTTCATCGGCCCGGACATCGCGCTGTTCGCCTCGCACTACATCAGCAAGCCGCCGTACTCCGGGCAGCCGGTGCTCTGGCACCAGGACGCGGCGTTCTGGCCGCTGGAGCCGATGCGGGTGGTCACGCTCTGGCTGGCCATCGACCACTCAACGCCGGGGAACGGCTGCGTACGGCTGATCCCCGGCAGCCACCGCGGTGACATCCAGGCGATGCGTCCCAACACGACGGTGGACAATGTGCTCGGCGAAGAGATCGCGGCCGAGGTGGAGGAGTCGGCGGCCGTGGACATGGTGCTGGCGCCGGGCGACGTCGAGGTGCACCACCCGAACATCGTGCACGGCAGCAACGCGAACACCTCGCCGGAGCGGCGATGCGGGCTGACCATCCGCTACATCCCGACCTCGACCCGCATCACGGCGGACGAGCGGCCTTACCCGAGCGCGTTCCACCTGCGCGGCGAACCCGGCGTGAACGCCTATCAGCCATGGCCCGACTTCGACCCGGCACGGCACTACCGTTTCGCGGGGGCGGAGGTCACGCGGCGGTAGCAGCGGACGGGACCTACGTACCGGCCTGCGGCCGTCGTTGCCGCAGGCCGGTACGTAGGTCCCGCCGTACAGCACGAGACCGGGATGCGCTGTCCGAGCCGGCGTCGGCGTGGGCGGCACGGACGATCTCCCGTACGGCGGGTGGCAGCGCGCCGACGGTCAGGGGCAGGCGCTCAAGCTAGAGCGCGTCGGGGGCCGGGGGCGTCTTCCCGCCGGTGGCATCCTCATCGCCGGCGTGCTGGCCGCCGTGTCCGCTGCGCCCGTCGCGGGTCGGGTCGGGGACGTTCTCGTCCGTGGACTCGGCCGGGGTGAAGGCGTTGAACGGGCTCGTCGCCGCGGGGATGACGATGTGCTCGACGGGCCCGGTGTCGACGATCGACTCGAGCGGCCCGGTGTCGACGGTCGGCTCCAGCGGTCCGGTGTCGACGGTCGGCTCCAGCGGCTCGGTCAGGGCGTCTTCATCCTGAGGGCCGAGAGCGGGGTCGGGTCGCCGGTTCTCCTGCTGGGAGGGGACGGGAGCGCCGTCCTGCTCGCCGGGTGGGGTGGTGTCGAGGGCTACGGCAGCCTCGATGGCTTCCAGGAGCTCCCATCTCCACACCGTGCCCTCGTCCGGCTCGGCGACGCCGTGCCGGGGGACGACCGGCACGGGCGGGCTCGGGGGAGCGTACCCGGCGGCGGCTGTGGCGGCCGAGCGGGCGCCGGCGCGCGTCTTGAGCACCACGAACACCGCGAACAGAACCACGACGGTGACCACGGCCGAGGTGACCAACACCGGAGTGGACAGGCTCGGCAGCGGACCGCTGACCGAGGCCTGGAGATGCGTGGGGAACGGCGTCGCGACCGCGGTGTCAGCCGCTTTCGACGCGGCAGGGGTGCTCTCCTCGGGGACCGGCTCGGCCTCGGAGGACGCGAGCGGCTCGGCCGAGAAGGGGGCGGTGGTCGGCGTGGGGGTGGCAGTCGGCTCGGACTGGGACGTGGCCGGCGCCTCTGTCGGGGAAGCGGTCGGCTCGGGTTCGGGAGAAGCGGTCGGCTCGGCGGTGGTGGCGGTCGGCGAAGGAGTGGTTTCCGGAGCCGTCTGCGGCACCGATGCGCTGGCCGTGGCCGTGGCCGTGGGCGTAGATGTGGCCGGGGTCGGGGTCGTCGTCGAGGGCGTGGCCGACGGTGTGGCAGAGGGCGCGTCGGAGGTCGGGGTCGCGCTGGCTGTGGGGGGTGTCTCGGAGACGGTTGGCGTTGGGATGGCGGTGGCGGTGGCCGTGGCCGAGGGCGTGTCGGAGGTCGGGGTGACCGTGGCGGTCGGACTGTCGGAAGTCGGAGTGGGGGTGCCGGTTGGGGTGTCGGAGGTCGGGGTGGGGGTGATGGACGGCGTGTCCGATGTCGGACTGGCGCTCGGGTTGTCGGAGGAACTCGGGGCCGGAGCAACCGTGGCGGGCGGAATGTCGGCGGAATCCCGGGTTGGGGCTGTCGCGTTCGGCGGTGAGTCCGAAGCCTGGGTGTGTTCGGGTGCGGTGGGGGAGTGAGGGTCGTCCCGGTTGGCGCCTGGGCTCTCAGGGTCAGCCGACTGCCCCTGAGAGTGCGAGCCGTCCGCAGCGCCCGTGGTCGGTCCGTCTGCGGTGGCCCAGCCCGGCTCGTGCGTGGCGTGGGTGCCCGGTCCGTCGGCGGTGTTCCGGCCCGGGTCGTCAGCCCCGGGCCGACCGCCTGCCGGGGTCGCGTGGTCGTCGGTGGCCTGAGGGTTCTGGTCGTGGGGGCTCTGGACTGTCTTGTCGCCGGACGGCCGCGCTTGTCCCGTGTGACCGCCGGACGGCTGTTCTTGTCCTGTGTGACCGCCGGACGGCTGCGCTTGTCCTGTGTGATCGCCGGAGGGCTGGCGGGGTGCCCGGTCGGAGGGTTGGTTGCTGGTCGTGTCCGCGTCGGGCCGCGAGTCAGCGGGCCGGTGACCGGGTTGTTCCTGGTTCTTGTGGGTGTCGGGTGATGCCTCAGACATCTGGTCGGCGTATTGATCTTGCCGCGTCTGGGAACCGGGTCGTGCTTCGGCGGACCAGTCGCCGGCCGCCTGCTGCGGCGCCTCGGGTCCAGGCCGCGCCTGAACCAGCTGGAGTACGGACTTGGTCGTGTCCAGGTTGGCCTTGACCCGTTCCGGATAGCCGTACCCGACGACACTGCTCGTGCTGCGCTCTTTGCTCTCCACGACGCCGCCGTCGGTGTTGCCCTCGATCGTGAAGATCGTGTCGCCTCGCACCTTCGTCACGACGCCGACGTGGTCGATGTCGTCGATCTTGCCGGAGCCGCTCCAGTCGAAGAAGACCAACGCGCCGGGCGTCGGAACCTTCCCCCACGCGTGCTGTTCCTTGAACCACTTCGCGTGTGCCACCGTCCACGCGAACTGGCCGACCCATGCCTGGTAGCCGAGCTTGTGCGCCGCCCACGAGATGTACATGTCGCACCACGGGGCCGAGCTGTAGTCGGCGTCGAACTCGACGTTGCTGCCGTACCATTCGCCGAACTTGGTGCTCGCGCCCTTGTCGGCATAGCCGAGCTGGCGCTGGAGCAGTTCGATGAACCTCTGTGTCTCTGGCGTCATGGAAGTGAGGGAACCTCCTGAACAAGACCGGATATATGCACATTGATCCTGACAAAATTGGTAATCTTGTGACCAATGTGAATAAACCGGAAGTCTGCGATAGGGCGAGAGTAGCCTGATGTTTCCGCAGGTCAAGTGCGCCCCAAGGAGGGTTCAACGCTTCCGGTGAAGGTAAAGTCCCAGGTAGAAGGCGGTGTCCGATGTGTCGCCCGATGGGATATATATGGAAAGATCTACCTAAATTCGCTAACAAGCGCCCGTCAGCGGGTCCCACTCGTGGTGTCGGACTCACGTGTGTCGAGTGGCTTCGCGACAGTCGCGAGGTGTCATGCCCGTACTCGTCGTGAATGGGCCTTTCGCGGGCTCCGACGGCACAGGCCTCGCCTGGGGGCCGAGCGCCCACGAGTGTCGGATGTCCCAGCGGGCGCCCTGGCCACCAAGGTCGAGGCGGGTGATCAGCCGACCTCGGCGATGGCGGCCAGGCGGGGGCCGGTCATGAACTCGGCGTCGTATCGGTCAACAGCGGCGCTTCGACGCCGTGGGCCGAGGGTCAGTAGCCCGCCGGTGCCGGCCAGTGGCGTTCGATCCCGATCTTGTCCAGTTCCCCGGTGAACTCCTCCAGCAAGGTCTCCTTCTCCCTGACCTCCTGCGGTTCCACCTCCCGGCGCAGGCAGTACGAGGCCAGCTGGCCCGCGACCTCACCCACGTTCCACTCCACAGGATGCAGGCGAAAACACCCGTTCGAGATGTGCGTGGTGCCGATGTTCTTCCCGGCGGGCAGCAGGTTCCGCATCCTGACAGGCAGCAACGCGCCGAGCGGGATCTCGAAGGGCACGCTGGCGATGTCGATGTAGTTGTCCCCACCGGTCGACGGGTGCAGGTCGATGCGGTACGCGCCGACTCCGACGGAGTCATGGTGCCGCAGCGTGCCGCGGTCGCCGCGGACGGCCCTGGAGACATGGTGCTCGGTGACGGTGGTGACCGCGCGGATGCGCCTCGATTCCCTGACATAGGCGGACTTCGCCAGTCCGTCCGCGGTGCCGACCACGTCGTGGCGGAGCCGGAGCCCGGGAAAGCCGGTGCCGCCGTCAGGGCGGGGCGCTTCGGTCTGGAGCCAGTACAGCAGCGACAGCGACAGTTGCCTGGCCTCCCTGTGCGCCAGCGCCGCCGTGTCGGCGTCCACCTCGATGATCGGGCGCAGCCAGTAGTCGTTCAGCGGCCAGTTGACCAACGTGATGTCAGAAGCGGCGAAGCCGGGCTCGAACAGGTCGCGGGCGAGGATCCTGCGGAACATCCACAGATCCTTGTCCCCTGATTGGGCGCTCTGGTCGGCCAGCACCCCGCGGGGGTCACCAGCCGGGTTGGGGTCGAACCAGCGGGCTTCGGGCTCCAGGGTGCGCGGGTCCGGTGCGCTGAAGCCGAGCAGCGGCCCGGGCCAGAACTCGGGCCGGTAGTCGCGCCAGAATCCGTAGTCCGCAGGCCGGTCGATGACGTGGTTCTCACCGTCGTGGTGGGAGACGGCGAAGCAGTAGGTGATGCCCTGCATGTTCAGCGGCTGGTACTCGTCCGGCGCGTGCGGCTCGTCGTGCTCGCCGCGGGCCTCCGCGCCCGTGACGTACTCCGTCCTCGCCAGCGGCAGCAGATCGCCGGTCTCCGTCGCGTCGAGGACATAGGCGGCGGCGACGGTGTGTGAGTCGCCGGAGCGGAGGTCCAGCAGCGTGACGGCTCTGACGCGGTCACGGTCCACCTCGACATCGACAGGACGGTGCTCAAGGAGGACGCGCAGGCGCCCGGCGGCCACGTGGGGAGCCAGCATGGCCTGCAGGACCGCCAGGGAGACGCGTGGTTCGTGGCACAACTTGCTGACATATCCGGCGCCGGGGTTCAGCTCGCGCCAGCGCTGCGCGCCGCCGGTCATGGGGTACCAGCGCCGGTAGTAGTCGCGGATGGAGCCGCGCACCTCACGATAGGCAGCGGTGGAGCCGTAGCTCTCGATCCACGGGTGCTCGTCGGGGGGTACGGCCTGCGCGGTGAGCTGGCCGCCGATCCAGTCCGTCTCCTCGGTGAGGACGACGTCGTGGCCCGCACGGCAGGCGGCCAGGGCTGCGGCGACGCCGCCCAGCCCACCGCCGACGATGAGGATGTCGGTCATGGGTGATGCCTTTCGAGAGGGCTAGCGGGGCGGTGCCGCGGTCTCGCCTGGCTCAAGCTCGCAGGTCAGGAGCTGGTGCCTGGGGACCGTACGGTCTCCCGCGATGAGTTTCGTGAGCAGCCGGACGGCCGCGGCCCCCATCTCGCGACGGGGTACGGCGAAGCCGGTGAGCCCTGCCGCGCGGTCGCGGGGGTCGCCGAACGTGGCCAGGGAGAGGTCGTCGGGGAAGCGGAGCTCCGCGCGCTCGGCGGCCGCCAGGAGGGCGCGGTGGGCGGCGTCGGTGTCGGTGGCCTCGGTGACCACCGCGGTGATGCCCTGGTCGCGCCAGGCGCGCAGCCGGTCGGGGGTCAGGTCGGCGCCGTCGGTGCGCACCACCTCGGCTGCCAGCCCGCACTCTTCCATGCCGCTCCGGAAGCCCGCCTCCCTGTCGACGGAGGTGATCGCCTCGTCGGCTTCGCGCACGTACAGGATGCGCTCGTGGCCCAGCCCCGTCAGGTGCCGCACCACGGCGGCGCCGGCGGACACGTAGTCGGCGCCGATGTAGGCCAGGCGGTCGCCGAACTCGTCGTGCCGCCCTATGTAGACGACAGGCAGATCGGTGGCCAGTAGGCGGTCCATCTCCCGCACGGGCAGGTGCCTGCCCAGGAACAGGCAGCCGTCGGCCAGCCGTACCCGGTTGAGCACCTGGGCGTGCGGGCGCTCGCCCGTGGTGCTGGAGGCGATGAACATCAGCAGGTCGTAGCCCTGCGCCGCCGACTCCTCCTCGATACCCACCAGGAACGGGTAGTAGGCGTGGGATATCTCATTGGGGAAGGTCGAGGTGAAGGTGTAGAGGCCGAGCAGGTTGTTCTGCCCGGCCGCCAGGCGGGTGGCGATCGGGTCGGGCACGTACCCGAGCTGCTCGGCGGCCTCCATGACCTTGCGCTGGGTCTCCTGGGCGATGCCCATGGCAGCGGCGCCGCCGCCGAGGATCAGGGACACGGTCGGCTGTGAGACGCCGGCCAGTCGAGCGATGTCCGCCTGACGAGGGCGACCGCTGGGTCTCATGGCATATCCCCCAAGAAGTAGTAGATCACGGAGCCTCGATCCCGCCGTCGGGCCTGCGCACCCGCGCGGCCCACCGCTCGTGCAGGTGCGTTTCCGGTGGGTATCGTCTGGCGGCGTTCTCGTCGAGGTCGACGCCCCAGCCGGGTCGATCGGAGGGGGTGATGTAGCCGTTCACCGTCCTCAACGTTCCCGGGAACACCTCGTGCACGGTCTCCGGGTAGACATGCGCCTCCTGGATCCCGAACGCGGGGCTGGTGACGTCGAGCGTGACGTTGGCCGCCGCGCCCACCGGTGACACGTCGGGCGGCCCGTGCCAGGCCGTCCGCACCCCGGTCAGCTCGCACAGCGCGGCGAGCTTGCGCACGGGCGTCAGCCCGCCGACGGCCGAGACGTGCAGGCGCAGGTAGTCGACGCCGCCGGAGGTGATGAGACGCGCCGCGTCGGTCACCGAGGAGACCAGCTCGCCGGAGGCGATCGGCATCGGCGCGGCCGCCCGCACCTCGGGCAGCCGGTCGAAGTGCTCGGGTGCGAGCGGGTCCTCCAGGAAGAACAGCCGGTACGGCTCCAGCGACCGCGCGAGCCCCACGGCCTCCTTCGGCGTGAGCCGGTTGTGCGCGTCGTGCAGCAGGCCGAGCTCCTCACCGAGGACCTCGCGGGCACGCTCGAACAACTTCGGCGTGCTCCGCAGGTAGTGGCCGACGTCCCAGCCGTCGGGATGGGGGCTGCCCGGATACCCGCCGGGCGTGCCGACGCCGCCGTACGTGCCGAGCCCCGGCCCGCCCGCCTGCAGCCGCACGTAACGGTAGCCCTGCTCGGCGAGCGCGGCGGCCCGCTCGATCGACTCCTCGACCTCGCCACCGCGAGCCCCGGTGTAGACGGCGGCGGCCGCCCTGACCCGCCCGCCCAGCAGCTCGTACACCGGCACACCGAAGCGTTTGCCCGCGATGTCCCACAACGCCTGGTCGATGCCGGACAGCGCGTTGTTGTGGACGGGCCCGCCCCGCCAGTACGAGGAGTAGTGCAGCATCCGGCCGATGTCCTCGATGTCGGCCGGGTGCCGGCCGATGACCATGGGAGCGAGGTGCCGCTCGATCGCGGCGACCACGGCGTGGAAGCGCTGGGTGAAGGTGGCGCAGCCCAGGCCGTACAACCCGGGTTCCGAGGTGTCGATGCGCACGACGACGAGCGGGACCCCGCCTGGAGCGGTGACGATCGCGCGCACGCCGGTGATGCGCAGCCCGTCCCTGGCCTGCCACGGCGCCTGCGTCTCCGGCATGATCATGATTGTCGCTCCTCTGGGAACGGATGCCGAGCAGTGAATCCGAGCAGTCGCCTGGCCGGCTCGAGATCGATGGCCACGGTCCTGCCGGGCAATGCCGTACGGCGCGGCACGCCGGGGTGGTGCGCCGCGAGCAACTCCTCGGTGGGGGTCGCCACGAGCGTGTCGTCCGCGGCGACGAAGATGACCGGCGCGCCGTGCAGCGGGGCCGTCAGCCCGAGCAGGCAGGCATGCGCGGCGTCGCGCAGGTCGAGGTAGCTCCATACCTCCGCGGCCCCGGCCGCGGGATCCCCGGCCAGCCGCTCCGCGCGCGCGGCGAGCCTGGCCTGGTCACCGAGGAAGGGGAAGCGCAGCGCGGCGACGGTCATGCCGTGCCGCCGGTGCATCATCGCCGCCGTCGCCTCGTCCACCTGCTTGGACAGCGCGTACGGGTCCTCGATCTGCAACGGCACCCGCTCGTCCAGCGGCAGGTACGGCGGGCTCGGGCGCGACCTGGCGAACGGCAGGCCGGTGACCGACAGGCTGCCGGCGATGACCGCCCGCCGTACCCCCTGCTCTCCCGCTTCGTTCAGCACCACGAACGTCGCCTGCGTGTTGGCCGAGAACACCACCTCGGGCGCCGCCACCTCGGGCGAGGCCAGCGCCGCCGTGTGAACGACGGCGTCGGCCCCTTCGAGGGCCGTACGGACGGCGGCTGGGTCGCGGGCGTCGCCCACGACGACCCGCTCCGCCGCCGTCGGGCCGGGATCCTGCGCGACGAGCGCGGTCACGGCGATGTCCCGCGACGCGAGTTCTGCCAGTACGGCGGAGCCGAGGCGGCCTGCCGCGCCGGTGACCAGGACCCTCATCCCTTCAGCCCCGTGAAGGCGATGCCCCGGATGATCTGCCGCTGGAACAGCAGGAATACCAGGACAGGCGGGATGATCGCGATCAGCATCCCGGCGATGAGCAGAGCCTGGTCCGAGGTGTCCGCCAGCCGGGGCAGGGCCACCGCCAGCGGCTGGCTCTCGGTGTCGGTGATGGCGATCATGGGCCAGAGGAAGTCCTTCCACGCGTTCATGACAGCCAGCAGTGATACCACGGCCAGGATCGGACGCGACATCGGCAGCACCACCCGGGTGAAGATCCGCCATGGTCCCGCGCCGTCGAGGCGCGCCGCCTCGAACAACTCCTTGGGTATGCCGTCGAAGAACTGCTTGACCAGCAGGACGTTGAAGGCGTGCGCCCCGGCGGGCAGCCACACCGACAGCGGGGTGTTGGCGATGGACAGGTCCAGGACGGTCAGGTACAGCGAGACCATCGAGACGGTGCCGGGCAGGAACAGCGTCGCCAGGACCGCGGCGTAGACGTACCTGCCGTAGGAGGGTCGCAGGACCGACAGCGCGTAGGCGCCTGTCGTCGCGACGAACAGCTGCGCGAACCAGGAGCCGCCGACGAGGACGACGGTGTTCGTCAGGTAGTGGCCGACCTCCAGGGTCGTCCACGCCTCCGCCAGGTTGGACCATCGCACGTCCGCCGGCCACAGGGCCAGCGGACGGCGTAGGGACTCCTGGGTGGAGGAGATCGCGCCCTTGAAGATCCAGTAGATCGGCCCGGTGCCCTCCAGGAGCAGGGCCACGATGAGCAGCACCTGGGTGGTGCCCAGTCCGAGGCGCATCCCGCGCCCACGCCGTTCGGTGTCGGAGATCACTCCCCTCACTTCGTCCCCCAAGCTCTGGTGAGCCGCAGGTACCCGGCGGACAGCACCGCCAGCACCACGGCCAGGCTCACGCTCAACGCCGCCGCCGTGCCGTAGTCGCCGTTGACGAACGCGTACCTGTAGATCAGTAGCAGCACCGTGACCGTGGAGTCCTCCGGCCCGCCGTCGGTCAGCACGAACGGCTCGGTGAACACCTGGAAGGTGTTGATCACCTGGAGCAGCAGCATGATCAGCAGGATGGGCCGGAGCTGCGGCAGCGTCACATGCCACAACCTGCGCCACACCGACGCCCCGTCCAGCTCGGCCGCCTCGTACAGCTCGGTCGGCACGCTGGACAGCGCGGCCAGGTAGATGAGCACGACGCCGCCGGCGCCCGCCCAGGTCGCCTCCAGGACCAGGCTCGGCATCGCCATGCCCGTGGACTGCAACCAGGGGTACGGTCCCAGCCCGACCAGCCCGAGCAGTTGGTTGAACAGGCCGGAGTCCGGGTCGTAGAACCACTTCCACATCAGCACGGCCACCACCGGCGGCACCACCACCGGCAGGTAGACCAGCACCCGCATCAGCCCGGAGCCGCGCCGCAGCTCCGACATCAGCACCGCCAGGAAGATCGGCAGCGGAAAGCCGATCAGCAGGGCCAGGCCGGTGAACAGCAGGGTGTTGCGCACCGCCGTGCCCAGCAGGGGGTCGGCGAGCAGGGTGCGGAAGTTGTCCAGGCCCGCGAAGGTCGCCGCCTCGACCAGGTTGGTCTGCTGGAATCCGAGCACCACGCTGCGGATGATCGGCCACCACGAGAACAGGCCGAAGACCAGCACCGTCGGGATGAGGAACAGCGCGGCCGCGACGCCCTTACCCCGGGTCACTGGGCTTTCTCAAGCAGCGGCGCGACCCGTGCCGCCGCCTTGGTCAGCTCGTCGCGCGGGTCGGCGTCCTTGCGGGTCAGAACGGCCTGCACGGCGGTGTCGAGTGCGCCGTACAGGTCCTGGGCGGCGACGGGGGGTTCGACGACGTACTCCAGCTTGTCGGTGTCCTTCACGTAGGGCGCGAAGTTCGACACCGGGATGTTGCCGTGCTTGGCGATCGCGGCGTTCACCGGGCCTGACACCGACGTGCCGTAGAACGGCAGCGTGGGCAGGCCGACCGCCAGCTTGTCCGCGGCGTTGGCCACGGCCAGCTGCTCGGCGGCGGCCGGGTCGTAGTTGGGTTTGAGGTAGTAGAAGTCGATCCACTTCACCGCGGCGGCTCGCTGCGCGGCCGTGGCTTTGGCGTTGACGGCCGCCACCAGCCCGCCCAGCAGCGTCGCCTTGCCGCCGCCCTGCTGCGGCAGCGCCGCGATGCCGAAGTCGTCCGGCTTGCCGGAGTAGAGGGTGGTGAAGCGGCTGTAGCTGTTGACGGTGCCGATCATCATGCCGATCTTGCCGGCGGCGAAGTCGCGCTCCGCGTCCTGCTGGGTGCGCAGCTGGTTGGCGCCCATGGAGTCGTCCTGCCACCGCATCGTGGACAGGTGCCGGAGCGCCTGCTCCGCCGGGCCGTCCAGGAGCGCGGGCACGTACCTGTCGCCTTCCTGCTTCTCCATCCGACCGCCGAAGGAGTAGGTCATCGCGGTCAGGATCCAGCCGCCGGTGTTCTTGACCGTCATCTGCGTGTACCCCGCGGCTCCCGTCCCGGCGATCTTCTTGGCCGCCGCCCTGACCTCGTCCCATGTGGCGGGTGGCCGGTCCGGGTCGAGCCCCGCCTTCGTGAACAGGGCGCGGTTGTAGACCAGGCCCAGCGCGTACTCGGTGACGGGCAGGCCGTAGACCTTGCCGTCCGCACCGGTCGCGGGAGCCAGCGCGCGGGGGTCGAAGTCTCCCGCGTGCGGCAGGCTCTTGATCTCGGCGCTGAGGTCGGCGACCTGGCGCCGGGCGATGAGCCCCGGCGGCTCGGTGAGCGGCACGGTCAGCACCGTCTCCGCGTTTCCGCCGGCCAGCCTGGTCGCGAACGTCCTGGCGTCCCACTGCGTGTCGGTCGGCTTGATCTTGATGGTGGGGTTGGCCTTCTCGAACGCGGCGACCGCGTCGAGGAACTGCGCGCGGGTCTTCGCGGCGGTCGTGGGAGGCATGCCCGCCACGGTGATCGTGGTCTTGCCCGAGTCCTCACCCGACGCGCCGGACGAGCAGCCCGCCGTCGCGGCGGCGAGCATGAGCGCCCCCGCCATCCACCTTCTGGGGGCTGGCACATCCATGGCTACTCCTCTGGGTTAATGCGGATTAGGTGGCATCTAATCCGCATTAGGAGAACGTGTCAAGGCGTTACCGGCAGATTACGTGATGCACACAAATCACCCTTGACACTCTCGTTCCGGCCGGAGTACACCTCTTCCTAATCCGCATTAGGTCGACAGGGAAGAGATCTTCATGTCCGACATCCCCCGACGCCGCTTCCTCGGCGGAGCCGTAGCGGCCGGACTCGCAGGGGCGCTGGTTCCCGCGGCACAAGCCCAGGCCGACACCCCTTCGATCTCCGCCGACGGCATCACGCTGACCGCGGCCACCGACGGCGGCATCACCGTCCGCGACGGCGGTGGCGTCGAGCGGGTCAGGCTCACCGGGTTCATGGCCAAGGACTCCGTCACCGGCATCCAGCGCACCACCGGCGGAACGCCGTCGCTCATCACGCTCCAGGACGGCACGCGGGCCATCCAGGTCGACTACACGCTCCCCGGCACGGCCGCGGGAATCACCGTCCGCGGCGTCTTCAGCGTCGCGCCGCACCGCGCGAAGCTCCGCTGGGAGGTCGGCGGCTCGACCACGCTGATCCCGGCCGGTTTCATGCTCGGCCGCACCGTCGTCTCTCCGTCGGCGCCCGAGTCCTTCGCCGCGCTGACGACGTGGAACCGCGACGCCGGGGGAGGAGTGCCGTACGAAAGCAATGCCGGGGTCGTCTACCAGGAGACCTGGGCCGACACCCGCGCCTACTTCCGGCTGGCCACCACCACCCCTGCCTGGACCAACGCCACCTGGATCCACGCGCCGGGCACCGGGACCGCGAGCGCGGCCGTGACGGAGGCCGACCTGGTGCTCGGCTCGATGCGGCCCGCGGCGGGCGGCACCATGGGCGCGGGCCTTCCACTCGGCGTGGAGGTCTGGACCGACCAGCCCTTCTCCCTCTGGGACGCCGGCGGCCGGCCGATGGCCCTGCACGCGGAGGTCGCCAACGGGGGGAACGCCGCCCGCACCGTGAAGCTGTCGTGGTGGGCGCGCGACTTCGACGGCAGGACGCTGGCCAGTGGCAGCGTGACCGGCACGGTCGCGGCGGGAGCCGCGTGGAAACAGACCTTCACCGTCACCTCGCCACCCCGCGGGATCGTGTTCACCGAGGTGAGCGCCACCGCGGGCGCCGACAGCGCGTTCGCCCGCACCAACCTCGCCGTCCTGCCGCCGCACACCTACCAGGCGGGCGCCGACAGCATGTTCGGCATCGCCAACTACCCCTGGCTGCTCCAGCCCGACGCCGCCGCCGTCGTGGGACTGATGAAACGCCTGGGCATCCAGCGTGTCCGCATCTCCTACGACGGCGGGCCGGGTCTCCCGCCCGCGACCCTCGACGCGGCGGGGATCGGTCACAACATCGAGCTCGCCGGGATCCCCCTGGGCGGAACGGCCGCCGAGGTCGCCGCCTGGGCCGACACGAACACGCAGAAGGCGATCGGGTCGGGCGCCGGCTACTTCGAGGTCGCCAACGAGGTGAACAAGCCATGGATGAGCGGCGAGACCGCCGCAGCCTACGTGCGGGACGGACTACGCCCGGTCCGCGACCGGTTGACCGCCGCGGGAGCGCCCACCAAGGTGCTCAACGCCGGCCTGGCCGGCATGGATCACGTCTGGACCAAGAACTTCCACGACGCCGGCGGCTGGGACCTCATCGACGGGTTCGCCTTCCATCCGGGCAGGGGCAACTTCACGCCGGACTACGCGCCGCCTCCTGAGGAATGGACGCAGGGCAACAACGGCTCCTACTGGAACTTCCTCGGCGGCCTGCGCAAGGCCCGCGAGATGATCGCGGAGTACGGGCACAAGGAGTTGTGGCTGACCGAGGCCTACGCCTGCACGAAGCCGAACAGCTGGTGGCACGACACCTACCGGCAGGCCGCGGAGAACGTCCTGCTCACCCTGGCGCTGGCCAAGGCCGAGGGGGTGCGCTGCGTGAACTGGTACCAGCTGCACGACAGCGTCCTCGGCAAGCCGCAGATGGCCGACCCGGCCAACCCCGAGTACCACTACGGGCTCATGAACCGCGACACCAGCGCCAAGCCGTCCATGCTCGCCTATGCCACGGCCGCGCAGGTGCTGGACAGGGCGACGTTCGTACGCTGGTTGAAGCTGGCCGACCCCGACCTGAAGGGACTGCTGTTCAGCACGCCGGAAGGACCCGTCTCGATCCTGTGGAGCAGGAAGGACGGATACCTGCTCAACACCGACCACGCGCCGGGCTCCACCTGGTTCGCCGCACCGGAACCGTGGGTGGACGGCTGGCCGACCAAGACGGACCTGAAGGTGGCCGCCGCCGGGAGCTCGGTGAGGGAGCTCGACTGCATCGGCAGGGAACGACGGCTCACCGCCCGCGAAGGCAAGGTCAAGGTCCGGCTGGACGGCGCCCCGCGCATCTACTTCGGTCTGACGGCGACCCCTGACCAACTGCCCTGAGGCCACTCCACCCAGCGGCGAGACTCTCCCCTGCCCTGGGCGCGGAGAGCGCCGGCCATCCGCGCCGTGCGCCAGGGACTCACGCCGATGCCATGTCGCCACCGGTCCCGGGTGATCACGGACAACCGCCGGGTGCCGTTGCCTCAGGGCAATGGCGCCAGGACCGGCACCCTGCTGGTGGACGGTGAGGGTCAGGCCGGATGCTGACGACGCCACGAGGGCACCCTTGGCAGGGCTCGGCTTGGGCTCGATCCGCTCGTTCGTCCTGGACGAACTGGGCGTCCGCGCGTCGGCGCAGCTCACCCTCCGGCTCGGCCCGGGTCGCCAGAGCGAGCTCGATCAGGGCCGGAGACGCTGTCTCCACCGAGCGGCGGACCCGCCCTTCCGAGCGAGGCGACACGGGCGACCTCGATAGGCGACGAGGCACGCTCAGAAGGTGACTTGGTCGGCTCCTGCGGGCCGGATCGCTTGACACACCTCTGTCCGGCCCATTGGGTAGGTCCAGCCACGGGAGCAGGGGGATCAAGACCATGAATGAATTGAGATCACAGGACTCGGGAAGCCTCCCGAGTCCGTCCGCACAACCCTTGATATTCAAAGGCGACGTAGAGGAAATGCGAGCGCAGGTCTCGCAGAACTTCTCGCCGCACGGCCTCAAGGTCATCAAAAGCCATTCAAACGGTGGCCGGTACAGGCTTCTGCACCGCGGGAACATCGTCTTGCACACACTGGCGTACGGGGCCGAAATCCGTGTCGAAGTACCAGCGCTGCCCGACTTCTACAACATTCACGTGCCGCTGACCGGCGGTGGAAGATTAACGGTCGGGCGCCAGGACGTTGCCGCACCACTTACCATCATCGGCCCCCGGCGGCGCATCGACATGAACTGGAGCGTCGATCACGATATCATGATCATCCAGATTCCTGAGGTGCTTGTCGATCGCCTCCTTGAGGATCAGCTCGGTGGCGCCCCGAAAAAAGATATGCACTTCGAGCCACAAGTCACCGATGAGAGCCCTCTGGGTCGAGCACTCACCGCACTTTCCCTCCCTGCTACGGCAGGAATACCGTTCCCCTTTGCGGCCTCATCTCTCGCCGAACACCATTTCGAGCAGTTCTTGCTGCATACAATGATCGGCTCACAGCCCCATACCTACTCTGCCGACCTCGGCGAACCCAGTGCCCCATCGACCTCCGCAGCGCTTCGACGCGCGCGCCACTTCTGCGAAGAGCACGCCGCTGAGCCGATCACCCTAAGAGACATCGCCACTGCGGCCAGGGTGAGCGTCCGTACCCTTCAATCGAGCTTCCGCGAACACCTGCAGACAACGCCCATGGCCTATCTGCGTAATGTACGGCTGGCCCGGGCTCACGCCGATCTTGTCCACATCGCAGCGACAGGCAGCCAGACCACTGTTACAGAGGTGGCGCTCCGCTGGGGTTTCGTGCATCTGAGCCGGTTCGCCTCCCTCTACCGCCAGACCTACGGTCACGCGCCCTCCGTCACACGTCGAGGACGACAGTGAAGGCGACGCTTGAGGCTGCGAGACGCGTCCGACCGGTTGAAGGGCGCCATGAGGTCCAGGTGCTCGCCACTGTTCGCGCGGGCTCCGCGATGTGCGCCGGTTGGCCGGTGCCTGGATCCAGCGCGCCCGGCTCACCGAAAGCGAACGCGGCCAGATCATCGCCCTGGCCAAAACGACCCCACCAGGGCGGCCGATGCTTGACCGTGGCTGAACGGTCCGCTCGTGACGCGCGGCCCGTTCCGGAAACGATCGTCCGGTATCCGGATCGCGCCGTAGGCCGTTCGCTTATCGGATAGTCCGGCATTCCAGCTCTCCGTACGATCCACTGCAGGAGATCGAGAGACACGAGCATCAGGAGGAAAAGTGCGCAAGAGCGTTCTCGCCCTGGCCGCGACTTTGGCGTTCACCGGGGCTGGACTCGCATTCGCCGCCGCTCCGGCGAGCGCCGAGAACCGCGACTTCTCAGCCGGCAACCGCGACTTCTCGGTAGGCAACCGCGACTTCTCGGTCGGGAACCGCGATTTCTGAATAGGCAACAGCGAAGCTCCGGTCGCCGGCCAGGAACAACGGCCGGCGACTGAGTAGATCCGATATAGCTGATAAGGCGTGCAGTTTCCTGCACACCGCGCTGTGCCTGATGATGGGTTCGGGAGCCGCGGCCGGCGTTCAGCGTGACTCGAAGGGGTTGAACCCCCACGGCTCGCCGCGCTCACGCGGCTCGAGTTGGTAAGCCCGCCAGATATCGGCCTCGGTCAGCGGTACCGGCACGCTGTGCCGCAGCCGTCCGCTGCGGGCTCGCTCACCATAGGCACGGCGGCGTACGACAGGTCCGGTTCGGCCGGTCGGCGGCGCGCCGGTCACCAGTGACGGCGGCCTGGCCGACGTCAGCCAGGCCGCGGACGCGCTCACGTTCGGTCGGCGACAATGCGGCCGGGTGCGGCTTGCGCGCTCTGGTCCGGGCGGACTTGAGCTGGGCTTTGGCGGTTCTTGCGGTATCAGGTGGCCTGCGGAACCTCAGCCGCCTGGCACGCCTTGCGCCGTCCGAGCTCGATGATCGACTCGTCCTGGGCGACCTGGAGGAGCCGGTTCACCGCTCGCCACTCAAAGGGCGCTGGAGGAAGATTCACTGAGATCGCCTCTCTGCCCTACTGGAGCGATGGCGGCCCGAAAGCCGTCGCTGAGTCTCCAGTAGCCACAGCGCTCCCACTTGCTCATCGGCCGGCATTATGCCGCGTCTGTTCAGATGCATATGGGTCAGGCTGCGGACCACGCCGATATTGCCGGCCACATCTGAGAGGCTGTCCGGCGTGCGGGTTTCATACAACCCTCGAATGTGCGTGAGCCAGGGCGCTTGCCCCTCCGTCAGCAAGTTCATGAGCTCCTTGCGGGCCTCATGCGCACGTCGTCGTGACACCTTCCGAGCCGGCGGCCCCGCGCTCATGCGGGTCAGCACCTCAGTGACGACATCAGCAGGAGCGCGCAAAGAGCCGAGATAGAGATGGGTCAAGGCGGCCGCCAGCACGGCCCTGTCCTGTTGCGCCTGCCGAAGAGGTCTGAGGCAGGCGAGTGCGGATCTGCTGTCTTCGCAGAAGGAGCGTTCGCAGGCTTCCAGGCCTTCAGCACCCCCATATCGGCGGGTCTCCGGGCGGTAGGGCTCAATGGAGAAGGTGGTCACGAGGTCCCTGCCGGCCAGTACCCGAAGCACCTGACTCATTTCGATGACATTCGCGTCCTCGCTCCGGATCCTGATTCGGAGATGCCGGACGGGATCGTCGTACCGGACGAAGAACCAATGCGCCTTCCGGCGCTCAAGATGGTTACCGAGGACGCGGATCACCTCGTCCTCGTCATCGGGATCCGCGACGATGTGGAAGGCCCACCACCGGTCGCCAGGAAGGTGCACGACCGGCTCGGTCACCTGGGAGACGTCCGCCGGTATGCGGGGATGTTCCGTGTTGACCATGGTGACGACGAATTCGACGGGGCGGTCGGCCATCTCGCTGACAAAGGACTCCTCGACCCATTCACGTCCACGGCGCCTTTCATCCGCGAGGAGATCCCGATGCAGGGGATTTTCAAGGTCGAGCAGAAGCCGGGTATCGCCCTCCCCGACATGCACGTACCTGGGCATCGCCGGGCCGCCGAGCGCTGCGTCGATCCGCCACCTGGCCGGGGAGACGATCAGTTCGCCGATCTCCACCCGCGGCAGCGCACTGTTCGTCGCGAGCAGGGCGCCCCAGTCCCAGCCGGGAACGGCAGTGCCGTAGGTGGACACCCGATGGGCGAAATCCAGTAGTGGGGGCGCGTCACCGGTATTGACCAGGTGGTGGGTACGTGCGACGACCTTGCGCCCGTCAGTCCGCGACCGCAGGTACGGCACGCTATCCGAAACACCGACCACCAGGTCGGCGGGTCGTGTCACGGGCCGTTCCGCGGTTGAGGGAGCCGACGACCAGGCGAGCAGCCCTTCGTAGGGAGAACAGCCGGTGGCGAGGTTGCGCAAAGCGTCCTGCCAATAGTCGATGGCCAGGAAAAGCGCCTCCGAGCCCTCACGACGCACCGCCGCCGCGACATGTTCCTCTACCCGCGGGTCCAGTCCGGCGAAGCGTGAAAAGGCCCGGCCGCCGGGGCCGGCCGATCCTCGTGGCCCCAGCACCCAGCCCGTCTTGGTCCGTTGGACGAAGACGTCGTACGACACGGCAGCCCGGCTCAGAACAGGCAGGGTGGCGACGTCCTCCGGAACGATCGAGACCCTGTTCGCTGCCGCCCGCCGGATCAGGGCAGCCCGGAGTGCTGTCAGTCGCGGGGAATCGGTCACGCCTGATGCCGGTGGCCGTTCCTCGTCCAGCACTCGCTCAAAGGGGACCTCCTCATGCCCGAAACGTCGTGCGAACCTCTCTGCGAAGTCGGCGATCCACTGGTCCGGCTCTTGCGCCACGGCCAATCGCAGGAGGACCGGCAGGGCCGCGAGCAGGGCGTGCTTCAGCGCGTTCGGTGCTCGGCCGTCCACGGACATGGCCAGATCCATGGCCAGGCACGCGCGGGCATCCCGCCAGTCAAAGACCTCAGTCGCCTTCTTGACCGCGTCGATCCCCTCCCCGAGAGGATATTGCTCGAGGTGACGCAGCAGGGGAGCCCGATAGCCCAACTCGTGTGGCGCAGGTCGACGTGCAGAGCTCACCAGCAACCCGCCCTCCCGCAGCCGGCTGACGAAGGCGCGAGGATCGAGGATCCCCGGGTCCGTGAGGTGAACCAGTTCGACAACGGAGTCGATGTCACGTGGCTCGGTGCAGTAGTCGCAGATCGTGTCGACGGCGGGGAGTCGTCGTACCGAACGCATGGTCACGTTGTTACCGGGCGGCGCGAACAGGATCCGCCGAGCGGTCACCCGCCGGCTCGGGTTCACCTCGACCGTGGCAGCGGTGCTGTCAGCGAGACGGCACGCCACGGTGGCGTCCAACCGGACCCTCTTGGTGAAGGCGCGTGGGCGGATCTCGCCCTGGTCCGCGCCCCAGGTGGTGAAGCCCGTGGCGGCGAACAGACCGAAGGGCGTGGGACGATGGCTCATACGGTTGACGTACTTGAGGAAGGTCCGCTGCATGCGCTGCCGGGCCTCGGGATCGGGCTGCCAGGCTCCCGACGCATAGAGATCCAGGCGGCTCGCGAAGCGCGGGTTGGCCACCCAGACAGCCTCGGCCAGGACGGCGTTCGACCACAGCCGGAGGATGGGATCCCCCTCGTGGCTGTGGTCTCGCATGTCGTACGGCAGGACGGGCATGCGGACCATCACGAGCGGTAGCGCCGACCACGCTTCTCGCTCAGGCATTCGGCGTATGCTCCAGGCTGCTGCCGGTGTTCCAGACGCGCCACAGCCTTGCGTAAATGTCGTCGCGGCGGAGCAGCTCGTCATGGGAGCCCACCTCAGCGATACGGCCGCCCGACATGGCGATGATCTGGTCCGCCTGGGCGGCCGTGTCCAGCTTGTGAGCGATCTGGATGACCGTGTGGCCACGAAGTGAGCGGCGGAGCACGTCGTCCAGCCGCCGCCGCGTCGTTCTGGGGAGCGCGGAGGTGGCCTCGTCGAGAATGAGGATCGCCGGGGGATTCAGCAGGATTCGAGCCAAGGCGAGTTGCTGCGACTCCGCTGGAGTCGGGACATACGCCTCTTCTCCCAGCTCGGCGTCGATACCTCCGTCCAACCGCGAGATCCAGGACATCGCGCCGGTGGCTTCCAAAGCGGCGGTCACCTGCTCGTCGGTGGCTGCAGGCATGAACAGGCGCAGGTTGGCCGCGGCGCTCCGTTTGAAGACGTGGTCTTCCTGAGTGACCAGCGCGATGTGACGGCGCAGAACGCTTGTCGGAAAACTGGCGATGTCGGTGCCGCCGACAAGTATGCGTCCCTGCGACGCGGGCTGGACTCCGGCGATGAGCAGAGCCAGGGTGGTTTTGCCTGCCCCTGACGGGCCCACGATGGCCGTTCTTGTGCCGTGTTCGATGCGCAGGTGGGCGTCTTCGACCACGGGATGGCCCGGCTTGTACGCGAAGGTCACGCCTTCCACCACCACCGATCGGTCGATCGGTTCGGCGCCGGACTCCTCGATCTCCCACGGCGTCTCCGGCACTCCGACGATTCTGGCCAGCCCGGCTGAACCACTCTGAAACTCGTCGAACCAGTCGGCGAGGTCGTCGAGCGGCCCGATCAGGGCTTGCGTGTAGAGGACAACGGTTGTCACCTCGCCGACGTCCGCCAGCCCGATGCCGACCATCCACGCCCCGACGCCGGCGGTGACGACCAAGGGCAGGAAATAACCGATCTGTACGAGGGGAAACCACCGGGCCGACAGATCGACAGGGGTGACAGCAGCGTCCCTGGCCTCGGCCACGCCGGAAGCGATCAATCGACCACGCCGGCCGCCAAGGTCGAACGCCTCTACCACCTGTGCGCCCTGCGCGGTCTCCAGCACCAGGGTAGACAGCCGTGACTGGGCGGCGAGCTCGTTCTGATAGGCCTTCCGGAGCCGCTTGGCATACCTGCGCGTCGCCACCACGATGATCGGAACACCGACCAGCACCGTCCAGCCCAGCAGAGGGTTGGCCACGAAGGAAGCGGTGACCGTGAGCACCAGTGTGAGCAGCGCGGCCACCGTCTCCGGCAACCCGGATCTCACGACCTCATGGATGACCTCCATGTCGTTGGTGGACCGGGAGAGGATCTCACCCGTCCCCACGCTCTCGACCCGCTGCAACGGCATTCGCAGTACGCGGCTGACGAACGTCTCGCGCAGATCGGCGAACACTCTCTCGCCCAGCCTGAAGGCCGACTTCCTGGCGAAGAACACCAGGACGCCCTGGAGCAGGACACACGCCGCGATTCCCGCGACGGCGAGGTCAAGGGGAAATCCTGGCGACCTGTGCGCGATGCTGTCGACGACATCGCCAAGGAGCATCGGCGGCACCAGCCCGACGGCCACCGCCACAAGGTAGAGGCAGACGACGGCGCCCAGTGTGCCGCGGTTGGACCTCAGCAGCCGCAGGACTTCGGCGCGGATCCTCGCGTTGTCGGCTGTCGGCAGGGTGGCGTCAGACATCCTGGATCTCCCGTGCGACCACGGCTCGGTAGGTCTTGCAGGTCGTCAGCAGCTGACGGTGGGTTCCGCTGACGAGGTCGCGTTCCAGGTAGAGCACCCGATCGGCAAGCTCCAGGAACGCCGGGCTCCGGGTCAGCACCACGGTGCCCGATTTCTGCCGGAAGGAGCGTAGGCGCGACGCGACCTCCTGCTCGGTGGCGCTGTCCAGTGCCTCTGTCGGCCGTACCATGACCAGATAGGGGCTCTGACGTGCGAGAGCGGAGGCGAGAGCCAGCCGTTGGCGCTGACCGCCCGACAGATTGCGTGCACGCGGTCCCACCGTCAGGTCCAGGCCTTCGGAGCTCATGGTCAGCAGGTCGTCGCAGACGGCTGTGCGCAGGGCCTCCAGCACTTCGTCATCGCTGAGACCACCGGTCGATTCAACGGCCTCACGGATGGTTCCGGAGAAGAGGAACGGCTGCGCGCCGTGATAGAGCACGGTCTTGCGTACGTCGGAGCGAGGGGCTTCGGCCAGTGCGGTGCCGCCGATCGAGGCTCGCCAGGCGGGATCATCGGCTCGCAGCCCCGCCAGGTGTTCCGCGATCCGCGTCTCGTCGGCCGGCGATTCGGGAACGACGACGACCAGCTCTCCCGGTCGGACCACGATTCCCGTACGAGGTGTGGTCAGTTCACCTGTGAGCACGCCCGGTTCGCCCACGGGAAGCCGCTCCCGGTCGGGGCCTCCCAAGCAGGCGTTGTAATTCTCTATCGCGACCAATGCACCGGCCCGGGTCCTCACGAAGTCTGAGACCGATCCAACGGGCTCGACCAGGAACACCGCCGCGGCACAGAACGCGACCAGTGCGCCTGGTTCGATCTCGCCGCTCAGCGCCAGTCGTCCGCCGGCCCAGGTGACCAGAATGAGCAGCAGGTTCGGCAGAAAGACGGCGGAGGCCGACAGCAGCGCTTGGGTGCCTCCCACCGCGACGCCCGCTCGGAGCGTCTGCTTCGACACGACCCGGTAGTGCTCCTCGAAGGTGGCCTGCGCCCCGAGACCACGGAGCACCCGCAGCCCTCCCGCGAGGTCGACCCCCAGTTCGTTCAGCGTGCCGAGAAGTTTCCTGTGGGCCCGTTGCCGGCCCTCCAGCGGCACCGCGATCCTTGTGGTGAGGACGGAGACGAGCACGACGCCGAGCAGGACGGCCCCGCCGAGCGTCAGGGACTCCGCGAGCAGGTACGTGGCGATCACCGCCATCGCGGCGATCGAACCGAGCAGCCGTGCGATGGCATTCGGGAAGCCTCCGATCGCGTCGGTGTCGGAGTTGACCGAGGTGCCCAGCTCGCCCGTGGAGCCCCGCACCCCTCTGGTGACCCGATCGCCCAGACGGGCCTTCAAGTCGAATGACACCCGGATCTTCAACTTGGCAGCCACGACATAACGGGTGATCGATGCGGCGATGGTGACCGCCGCCAGCATGGCCAGGAGCGCAATCGAACCCACAAGGCCGGAGGTCGTGTCGATCAGAATCGCGAGAATTCTGCCCAGCGACCATGGGATCAACGCTTCCGCGCCCCATTGCACCATGGCCAGCCCGACGAGAAGGCCGACCGTCCTCTTGTTCTCCCGAATGGGGTCCGACAGCGCAAGGTGGTTCACGACTGCTCCTCGGCATCCGCCTCAGGGGGTAGGAGGGGGATCTCCTTCACGTCCGGATAAAGCGCTCGCAGGGCATCCATTCCAGCGACGCGGCCGATCTCGGCGAGGAGGTCGGCTGCGGCGTCGAGGAATGGTCCCCTTCGTGATCCCGCGGCGAATTTGAGCAGACCGCGCGGCTGGCTGACACGCGGGATGACCGCGTCGAACCGGTGCGATCGGAAACCGAAGCTCGCGCCGTGGACGAGGCGGATTCCTCGGGTGGCGGCCACGTGGCGCAGCACACCCAGGACGAACCCATGATTGGCGACGCTGTCCTCGGCGCTGTCCTCGGCCAGCTCGATGATGACGAACGGGGCGTCGCGGATGATGTCGTTCTCCGAGGCGAGCGAGGGGTGAACCACCGAGCTGAACACGCCGCTGACCGTTGCCAGTCTCTCGGCGACATATCGATTGTTGGCGTACACCTGGCCCGCGTGCCGTCGATGCCAGGCCGGGCGGAACAGGAAGGGAGCGTCCAGCGCCGCGATATCGGCGGCGCTCGGCCCGGCACCGGTCACCCCACGCACCAGCCGCAGCACTTTCGCCAGTTCGCCCGCCCGCGGCACCCCGCCGACCATCCCTTGATGATGGAGGACATTGGCGACGCCGAGATTGGCCAGTTCCAGCCCCTGCTGGTCGAGTTTGAGCGCCGAGCGCACCTCGATGAACGTGACAGCGTCACGACCCGCCATCGCTTCCAGCACCTGCCGCATCGGCCAGGCCGGGGAGATCAGCGTGGTATCCGCGATCACCACCCGGGGGCGAGCCGGATCTTCCGCCCAGGCGCGCAGCCACCGCCGCAGCGGCAGAACATCCAGAGTGCGGCTGTAACGAACCGGCTCGATGAGGAGCACGTCGGCGCCGGAAAACGATGCCGGGTCCGTCAATGCCGACGGCGGGATCTTCTTGTGAGAGACGGCGGAAGACGCAAGGTACTCCAGGAGGAGGTCGGTTTCGAAATAGTCACCCCAGTATGCGATTTTCAACGGGTGTGCCTCGGTCGGGTGCATCATATGAATGAGCGATTGCAGCACATGGGTGAGTGCGGCCATTCCGCTGGAGAAGGCGACGCTCTCCAGCGCCCATCCGGTGGGAACACGCTCCGCCACGGCAGCAGCCAGCCGTGCTTCCAGGTGAGAAGCCGTCATGTTCCGTTCATAGCTGTGGTCGAGCTCGCACCCGCTGGGCAGTACCGTCCGGAGCATCGTGTCGGGCGAGCGGAATCTCTGTTCGCTCATCGCGTGAGCGCGTCTCAGCAGGAGCGACCTGAGTGTCTCCGCGGCCCGGTCGAGCTCGTGTTCGGCCAAGATGCCCCGAGTGACGTCGACGCCCGCGAGTCGGTGGTGAAGCAACCGCCAGTCCGGCAGGTCCTCGTAAGGCAGCTCCATTATCTCCCGGACAAGCTCGGTGAGCAGGTTCTGCTCAACCGCCAAGAATTCATCCATCAATCCTGCTTGATGATAAAGAGGCGTGCCCTGCCGCCGTGGCGGCAGGGCACGCCGGAAGGGGTCAGTTGGTCTTCGGCTTGTTCATCGCCAGGATCGTGAGGTCGTCGCGGATCTCGCGGATCTCGGTGCCGACCACGGGGGTCTCCCGGATGTCGAGCGATTCCACATCGGCGAACAAGTCGGCCAGATCCCGTTCCAGCAGTTCAATCTCATTCATTTGGCTCCCCTTTCTTGGCTAACCCGTGGCGGACGCCGCGGGTCGTCTGTAAGCGGATGAGGCGTAACTCCCTTCATGGCCGGCAAGCGCGGAGCCGTCGGGCAGAACGACGGCTCCGAGAGCGTCGTGCGCCCTGTCCAGCCAGTGGAGGAAGGCCAGCCCGTCCTCGCCGAGTTCGGTCCGGGCGCCATCCCCATGCAGGCCTCGTCTGAACTCGCGCGCCCGCGCCCATGCGACCGCGGTTCTGTGCAGAATCTCCGGGTCCGGTTCGGCACAAGAGCGACGGCGGGTCAGCAACGCCAGGTAGAGCAGAGTTTGGTGCACGTACACGTGGTAGGCGCTGATGGCGCGATCGGCACTGAACCGGCGGACTCTCAGTGCGTCCCCGCTCCAGGGGATGGGAATGGTGTGACTCTCCGCGTCCACGTAGCCCGGCCGGAAGATCGTGCGGGCAAGCCCGATGTCGAAGAGCTTCTGGTGGAGCGACTCATGCAAGATCGACTCGGCGGCATCGTAGACATTCCGCAGCGCGGACACATTGACGAAAATCAGCTTGGGCGTCTGGGCGAAGTGCCCGCTGATGATCGCTCCGGTGAGCGGCACGAGACCGTAGGCGCACCGCATGACGTCGGGAGCGACCACGGGCAGGGCTTCGGCGAGCAGGTCCATCGCCTCGTCGGCGGCCCGCGCCAGATCGTCTCCGACCTCAGCGGCTTCCACCAGAAGGTTTTCGCCGTCCGCGACGGTCTGGGCGTTCCAGCGGGACAGGACCTCCTCGCCGGCGCACGTGCCCCGCATGGCGCGGCATACGCGAGGGCGGAGATGCCTGGACCGCGACTCGTCGACGGCGAGCTGCCCGTCGCTGCCGCTTGCGATGGTCAGGAAATCGTTGATGGCCGCATGAGCGGCTTCCTTCCGCCCGGCTTGGAATTCGCGGAGCGCGAGATCCAGAGCACCCCGGCGCAGGGCCTCAAGCTGAGGGGCCGCACAGGCGTTGAGCGCCTCCCGGTCGATCTGCATCACATCGGCGCACAGTCTGCCGAGCCCACGGTAATAAACGTCGGCCGTCCGGTCGGCGTTGTCGCCATCGCCGAACATTCCTGTGCCCAGGTGGCTCTCCACCTCCGAAACCGTTGTCTCCGCCTCAACAGCCGATCGATGCACTGGTGTCGACGACACGGTATTACCCTTCCAGGGAAATCAGATCGTGGGCCGCGAGTTGACGTAGTTGCTCGTTCACCAGAGCAATGCACTGATCGATGTGGACCGCAGGCATGATGTGAGAAACGCGCTGCGCCGTCGCCGCCGCGGTCTGGCCGTCGCAGATCTCCAGCAAATAGAGCTTGAATCTGTCGACGATCAATGTCGCGACGGGTTTGCGAACGAATATGAAGGCGCCTGTCAGATCGGCGAAGCGTTCCAACTCCCAGCCCATGGTCCGGCGAATAACAGAATCGGCCATGTGATTCCCGAAGGTCGCAGTTCGTCTCCGACTACCGACCATAGCAATGTCGTCGATTGGCTGACAAGGGGATTTTCTGTTATCCACTCGGGCTTGTGAGCGGCTCATGCCGGATTTGGATTGGACGCTCCTATTTTCGTGGGATCGTAAATATTGTGCGATATTGCTTATGGTTTGACCTGGATATTTTGCGATAAGGTCAGGCCTGAATCGATCTTGATGTGCGGTGGGGGTCCCGGTGTCCGGGCGTGAGGGCCGCAGCGTTCTCGGCCGGTGGGTCCGCGCTCTCCCCGCCGTACCGCGCGTCGTGCTCCGCCACCGGATCAGCCATGCCGACCGACCCAAGTGATGAGTTGTCGCGCCCGCACCCGTCACACCTACGACGGGACACGAGGCGGAAGGATGACGTGATGAGTGCGGACACGCGGCTGGAGGAACTGGGCGTGAGCGGGCTGGGCGAGGTCGACGAGCCGGCGTTCTCGGGGCTGGCGGAGCGGCACCGGCGGGAGCTGCACGTGCACTGCTACCGGATGCTCGGGTCGTTCGAGGATGCCGAGGACACCGTGCAGGAGACGTTCCTCCGTGCCTGGCGGCGGCGGGAGACCTTCGAGGGGCGGTCGACGTTCCGGGCCTGGCTGTACCGGATCGCCACCAACGCCTGCCTGGACCTGCTCGCCAAGTGCCGCCCGGAGCCTGCGACCGGCGGCGAGGTGCCGTGGCTGCAGCCCTACCCGGACCGGCTGCTCGACGAGCTGCCCGCGGGTGACGCGGACGAGCCGGAGACCGTCGCCGTCGCGCGGGAGACGATCGAGCTGGCGTACCTGGTCGCAGTCCAGCACCTCGCGCCGCGCCCGCGGGCCGTGCTGATCCTGCGGGACGTGCTCGGCTGGCCGGCGAAGGACGTCGCGGAGCTCCTCGGGGACTCCGTCAACTCCGTGAACAGCGCGCTGCAGCGGGCCCGCGCCGGCATGCGGGAGCACCTGCCCGCCGAGCGGCAGGACTGGACCGGCGGCGAGGAGGACGCCGGGACGCGCGAGCTGGTGCGCCGCTACACCGACGCCAGCGTGGCCACGGACATCGACGGGCTCGCCGCACTGCTGCGGGACGACGTCCGCTGCTCGATGCCGCCCACGCCGGGCCTGTACGTCGGCCGCGACACGGTGGTGAACGACTGGGTCGAGAGCGGCTTCGAGGACATGAAGCACCTGCGCGCCGTCCCCACCTCCGTGAACCGGCAGCCCGCCGTCGCCTTCTACCTCTGGCGGGAGCGGGAGGGCGCGTACCTGCCGCTGACGATCGACGTCCTGCGCGTCACCGGCGGGGAGATCACCGAGATCGTCACGTTCCACGACGACCGGTTCCCGCGGCTCGGGCTGCCGGAGCGCCTGCCGGCGGACGGCACGGAGTAGTCCCGGTGCGGACGCTCGCGCTGCGCGGTGGCGCGCGTGTCGCGGTGGTCGCGGAGGAGTGGTACGACGCGTTCGGCGTCGTCACCCGCGGGCGGGTGCAGCTGGAGTTGCGCGACGGCGAGCCCGGGCCGGTCCTCGGACGCGGCGCCGGGTTCTGGCTCCGCGGCACCGGCGTCCGTGCCCTGCGGAACCCCGGCCGTCGCACGGCGATGGTGCACATTGTCGTCCCCGGGGCCAGGACCGTCACGCCAGTTACCGAATGATGGAGGAACGACATGAACAGCATGAATGACACCGGTGGCGTCGCAGGCCCGGCATCGGGCCAGACCAGCCACACCCACCGACTCCGCGGGCTCGCCGGCACCGGCGTCATCGCCACGCTCGCGGCGATGGTGGCCGCCACCCTCGCCGCCGCGCTTGCCCAGGCCGTTGGCGTCGATTTCGAGGTCCCCGATGGTGGCGAGGCGATCCCGTTGGCCGGGTTCGCCGTGGTGACCGGCTTCTTCTCGGTCGTGGGCATCGTCATTGCCGTCGCTCTTCTTCGTTGGAGCGCTCGCCCCGCCGGGCGATTCGTGTGGACGGCGGTGTCGCTGACCGCGATCTCGTTGGTCCCGCCCTTCCTCTCCGGGGCGAACACCGCCACCATCACCGCCCTCCTCGTGCTACACCTCGTCCCTGCGACGGTGATGATCCCCACCCTGGCGCGGAGCCTCCGGGCGATCCACGTGACGAGCCCGGCGTCGGGGGTCCTCACCTTTCCCGTGCAGTAACGATGCAGGGTAGACGAGCTGACGTAGGTCCTGCGGGACAGATCGGCATAACTCTGCCCGCTGCGCTCCTTCAGAGCTCGCAGAAGTTCGGCAAGAGCCAGCATCCCGGGCCGATCATCCCACACCGTCCCACGAGGGTCCAGGAATCCCAGGTCAGAGGCAGCTCGGCAGCCCACTCGTCCCGACGGCCCAGCGTTCGTTCTCACCGGGCGGGATCTTCAGTCCCTTGCGGCACCACTCACGGTTTGGCTGTTCCGTTGAGGGCCTTGCGGAGCAGGGTGGCCAGTTGGTCCTGTTCGCGGGCGCTGAGATTGGCGGTGGCGGACCGGGCGAACTCGAAGGACTCCTCGAAGGCGGCGTAGAGGGCGGTTCCGTCGGGGGTTCGGACGATCTGCCGGGAGCGGCGGTCGTCGGGGTGGGGGTGCCGGCGGACGAGATCGCGCGCCTCGAGCCGGCTGACGATCTGGGTGATGTTGGATGCGTCGCAGCCGAGTTCGTCGGCCAGTTCCCGCATCCCGATCTGCCGGGTGAGCCGCCCGAGCACACAGGCCTGCGCCACGCTCAGCCCGTGCTCCAGGGCGGCGGTTTCGTAGGCGCGGTCGTAGGCATCGACGAAGTCGAACATCGCCCGTTCGGCATCGGTCGAGGCGGTGACGGGCCCCGTGGGTACGGCCATAGGGCCACTCTACCAAGAACTTGATGCAATCAAGTATGTATGTCAAGGTAGATGCTTGAGTGAATCAAGTATCTATGGGAAGGGCATTCCGATGACGGTCACCAGCAGGGGACGGGCACGGGCGTGGCACCTGACACGACGGCCGCCGGCGCAGGCGTCAGCAGACGACTTCGCGCTGGTCGAAGCCCAGATTCCCGAATTGCGGCCCGGCCAGGTCCTGGTACGCAACACACACCTGTCGGTGGACCCGTACATGCGTGGCCGGATGGACGACCGCCCGTCCTACATCCCTCCGTTCCCGCTGAACGCGCCGCTGGAGGGGGGAGCGGTCGGCGTGGTCGTCGAGTCCCGCGCGGACGGCGTCAAGCCGGGCCAGGTGGTCGAGCACTTCCTGGGGCTGCGCGAGGCCACCGTGATCGATGCGGCCGGGGTCGTCCCGATCGACACCGGCGATCTGCCCGCCGAAACCTATCTCGGTGTGCTCGGTGTGACGGGCCTGACCGCTTGGCTGGGTATCACCCAGGTGGCGTCGGTACGATCCGGCGACACGGTGTTCGTCACCGGAGCGGCCGGGGCGGTCGGGAGCATCGCCGGTCAGATCGCCAGGCTGCGGGGAGCCAAGCGGGTGATCGGCAGCGCGGGATCGTCCGCCAAGGTCCGCCATCTGGTGGACGACCTCGGTTTCGACACCGCCTTCGACTATCACGACGGTGCGGCCGGTGAACACCTTGCGCAGGCCGCGCCGGATGGCATCGACGTGGTTTTCGACAACGTCGGCGGTACCCAGTTGGAGGCCGCGATCGACCAGCTGCGGGTCGGCGCCCGGCTGGCCCTGTGCGGGATGGCCAGCCAGTACGACGGCCGGGAGCCGTACGGCCTGCGGAACCTGTACCAGCTGGTCACCAAACGGGCGACCGCGCGCGGCTTCCTGGTCACCGACCACCAGGACCAGATGCCCGCCTTCCGCACGGAGGTGGGTTCCTGGGTGCGCTCGGGTGAGATCGTCCACCGGCAGACGGTGCTGGACGGCATCGAGCGGGTGCCCGAAGCCCTGCTGGGCCTGCTGCACGGCGGAGCGCCCACGATCGGCAAGGCCGTCGTGCGGCTCGAGGAGCAGGCATGATCCGTACAGTGCTGGTGACCGGAGCCCGAGGCAAGACAGGACGCGAGGTGACCGCCCGGCTACGCCGCTCCGGGATCCTCGTCCGCGCCGGGTCGACGCAGCCCGTCAGGACGCCGGCCACCGGGACCGATCCGGTCCGGTTCGACTGGCACGAGCAGGCGACCTGGCGCGAGGCGGCCACAGCCGTGGACGCGATCTACCTGATGCGCCCCGACCTTCCCGCCGCCCCCGAACTCGTCGCCGGCCTGATCGAGGTGAACCCGGACGCGCACGTCGTCCTGCTGTCCGAGCAGGGAGCCGAAACCCTCTCGCCGGACCACTGGGCCCGTCGGGTCGAGGACGCGGTCGCCACCCGGGCCGCTTCCTGGACACTCCTCCGTCCGTCCTGGTTCCACCAGGTCCTGACCGACCCCCGGTTCTACCGCGACGCCATACGGGACGACCACGTCCTGAGCCTGCCCTCGGGGGGCGCCCCGATCGCGTGGGTGGACGCACGTGACATCGCCGACGTCGCCGTGGCCGTCCTCAACGCGCCGGAGGAGCACCACGACCAGGCGTACACGATCACCGGTCCGGAGCCGGTGCCAGTCGCGTCCGTCGCACAGGAGCTCTCCGCGCGCCTCGGCCACCGGATCCGCGCCGAGGACCCCGCCCCGCAGGAGACCCTCCACGGCCTCGACCCGTGGACAGCGGACATTCTCGACGACCTCTACCGCCGTGTCCGACATGGTGGCTTCGGCGAGGTCGCGGGGGCCGTGAAGCAGATCTCCGGACGTGAGCCCACGTCGATACGCGAGTTCATCGACGCCCACCTCGACGAATGGAGGACAAGCCCGATGCCGGTCCCATAGTCGCGTGCCGGCCGGGACTGGTGATCGTCACCGAGACGACTACAGCAGACTGCTCCAGTACGACCAGAACCGGATCCCGATCAACGTGAGGATGGCCAGGTACCAGACCGTAAGCGTCACCGTGTGGTATTCAGTCAGCTTGCGCCTCGTTCCGCTCGACGCGCCACTGAGGTTGTGCAGGCTGACGTACCAGAAGATCGGCATGGTCACCGCCCAGACAACCATGCAGTACGGGCAGAGCGCGCCGATGACGTAGAGGCTCTGGAAGATCAACCAGTGGATGAAAACCGCCCCGGCGATCACGCCCGCCTGCAGCCCGAGCCAGAACCAGCGGCGTGGACGTGCACCCGCCAGGAGCGCCGCCCCTACGGCGGTGACAACGGCGAACCCGGCTATGCCCAGCAGCGGGTTGGGAAAGCCGAGCAGCTCTGCCTGTGGCGTACGCATGATCGAGCCGCAGGACAGGACCGGGTTGATGCTGCAGCTGGGCACGTAGGCCGGGTTCTTCAACAGCGCGATCTTCTCGACCGTCAGCACGAACGACGCTACGAACCCGATCAAGCCGCCGACCAGCAGAAGCCGAGGCAGGAGCCGGGGGAACGGATCGGTGGCCGCCCGCGGCTCGTCGAGCTTACTTGGCGAGCGCAGCATCGATGGCCGCCTTGAACTCGTCGGATGAGCGCGGTTCGATCTTCTTCTCGTTCAGGAAGAACGTGGGGGTGCCCTGGACTCCCAGAGCCTGCCCGTCGGCTGCGTCCTTCTTCACCCGGGCCAGCGTGGCCGGGTCGTCGTAGGCCTTGTCCCAGGCTGCCATGTCCAGTCCCAGACGCTGAGCGAGTTGGCGGAAGAAGGGATCGGCCGCCACCTTCTTCTCAGCCCACTGGCTCTGGGTCTCGTACATCTGCTGGTACATGGGCTCGAACTTGCCCTGCTGCGCGGCCGCCTCGACCGCGCGGGCGGCCCGTTCGGCGTTGAAGTGACTGGCGATCGGGAAGTATCGCGCCACGAAGGTGACCTTCCCGGCGTACTGCTTCCGGATCTCCTCCACGGTCGGGAAGTACGCCTTGCACGCCTCACACTCGAAATCGAGGAACTCCACGAGCGTGACCTTGCCGTCAGGGGCGGTCTGCAGCTTGTGGCTGTCCTTGCGGACGAACTGGGTCTCACCTGCCGCCAGCTGCCCCGCCTGCTCGCCGGCGGCGTCCAGCCGGTTGATCAACACGAACGCGGCCACGACCATGACGAACACGCCGACCACCACGAGCGAGACCTTGAGATTGCGGCGGCGAGCGTCCTGCCGTCTACCCTCCTCCCGGACCGCCTCTACCTTGGCGCGCCGGGTCTCGGTCCGCTCTTGCTCTCGCGACACCTGCAACTCCTCCCAACCACGTCTGATCGGCCCGGGGTGGCCGAAGTTCTACGCAGTGTAGAAGATGCGGGCATACTCTCGACATAAATCGCTTTGGGCTGCTGTCGGTTCGGCGTCAAGCTCGATGGTCGGGCGGCGTCCGCTGCGGTCGCGCAAGATGAGGTCAGACCTTCTCCTGATGGACAAGGTCCGACGGGCAGGGGAGTGCCGCTACTTCTTCTCTTGGAGGGTGACGGTGACCTCGTTGAGCTTGCCGTCCCTCATGTACGTGATCTTGACCTGTTGGCCCGGTTTGAAACCTCTCACCTGCCCCACCACTGTTTCCCCTGCGTCAACCGTCGTGTCGCCGATCTTGGTGATCAGGTCTCCCTGCTTCAGGCCCGCCTTGTCCGCCGGGCTCCCCGCGGTGATCTGCCCGATCAGGGCGCCGGGAACGTCGCCTGTCGCGTCGGTGACGCTCACGCCGAGGAACGCGTGGGTGACCTTGCCGCTGCTGATGAGCTGCTCGGAGACCTGCTTGGCGGTGTTGACCGGGATGGCGAAGCCGACGCCGCCGCCCGCGGCGTTCGAGGCGATCGCGGTGTTGATGCCGATCAGCTCGCCGGTGGCGTTCACCAGCGCGCCGCCGGAGTTGCCGGGGTTGATGGCGGCGTCGGTCTGAATGGCGCCGCCGATCGTGGTCCCAGCGCTCTGCGGCTGCTCCTGGCCCAAGCCCGGCGGGATCTGCTGCCGCTGGTCAGGGCCGGTGGTGAGGGTACGGTCGAGCGCGCTGACGATGCCCGCCGTAACCGATCCGTCCAGCCCGAGCGGGCTTCCGATGGCCAGCACCGGGTCGCCGACCTTGAGCGCGCCGCTGTCGCCGAGGGTGGCCTTGGCCAGCCCGGAGACGCCTTCCGCCCTGATGACGGCGAGGTCGGTGGCCGGGTCGGTGCCGACCACGCCGGCCTTGGCCGTCTTGCCGTCGCTGAACTTGACGGTCATCTGCCCGCCGCCCTGGCTGGCCCCTTCGACCACGTGGTTGTTGGTGAGGATGAGCCCGTCCGGCGACAGCACCACGCCGGAGCCCTCGCCGCTCTGGCCCTGGATCATCACGACGGTCGGCTGCACCTTGGCCGCGACATCGGCCACCGTGAGCTGGTCGGCGGCCGACTTGAAGACAGGACTCGGCGCGGCGGCGGTGGCCACCGGCTCGGGCCGGAACGCGTTGGCGACGACGGCGCCCACAACGCCGCCGCCGATGGCCATGGCGGCCAAGGCCAGCGCGGCGACGGCCCTTCGACCGACACCGAAACCGGGCTCATTCACGGGAGGCGGCGGCGGTGGCGGCTGCTCCATGACGATCGTGTCACGTCGGGGGAAGCCCCCGGCCACCGGCGGTGCACTGCCGAACTGACTCCACCCGCCGGTTCCCTGCTGATGGGGCTCGCTCACGTTCATCCGTCATCTCCTTGAGTCCCGATGCTCTCGAAGGGTGTCAGGAGTCGCATAAGAGGCGGTTAAGCCGATGATCCAGGTGAGACAGAGCCTCGGTAGTCGGTTACCAGCCGAGTTCGTCGCAGCCGGTGTGGTCGGCGGGTTCGACCTGGAGGGTGGCGTGGGCGACGCCGTGGCGGCGCAGCAGCACGTCACGGGCCTGGTCCAGGACGGCGTGGTTGCCGTTCTGGTCGGCGGTGACGAGGTGGGCGGTGGCGACGTTCATGCCGGAGGTGAGGGTCCACAGGTGCAGGTCGTGGACGTCGCGTACACCGTCGATGGCGGCCAGGTCCTGCGCGACGGCGGTGGCGTCCATGCCCTCGGGTACGTGCTGGCCGAGCACGGCGAAGACCTGGCGGCCGAGCGAGATGGCGCGTACGGCGACGAAGACGCCGATGGCCAGGGCGACGACGGTGTCCCAGAACGTCTGTCCGGTGGCGGAGACGAGCCCGCCCGCGATGATGACGCCGACGGATCCGGCCGTGTCGGCGACGACCTCCAGGTAGGCGCCCTTGACGTTGAGGCTCTCGCCGGCGCCTGAGCGCAGCAGGAGCAGGGCGATGAGGTTGACGACCAGGCCGATGGCGCCGACGACGAGCATCGGGCCGGAGGAGACTTCGGCGGGTCCGCCGATCCGGCCGACGGCTTCGGCGACCACGTAGAGGGCGACCCCGAGCATCAGCACGACGGCCAGCAGGGACGCGAACACCTCGGCCCGGTACGAGCCATAGCTGCGGCGGCCTGTGGTGTCCGGCCGGGTGGCGATCCTGGTGGCGACCAGGGCCGCGCCGAGGGTGACGACGTCGGCGGCCATGTGCCCGGCGTCGGACATCAGTGCCAGCGAGCCGGAGATCAGGCCGTAGGCGAGTTCGACGACGAAGAAGGAGCCGATGAGTGCGAAGGAGACCGCCAGGCGCCGGCGGTGCCGGCTTCCCGCGTGCCCGTGTCCGTGTCCGGCGCCCATCAGGTGTTCCCGTCGCGTTCGGGGTGGATGGCGTCGGTGTGCTCGGTGTGGGCGAGAGCCAGGTCGAGCAGCATCCGTACGTGCGGGTCTTCCAGCCGGTAGTAGGCCATCCGGCCGGAACGGCGCGCGGCCACGATCCGGTGGGCGCGCAGCAGTCGCAACGCATGGGAGACGGCCGATTCGCTCTGGCCGGTCACCGCGGCCAGATCGCACACGCACAACTCGCCGTCCAGCAGCGCCACCAGCAGTCTCAACCGGTTCGGATCCGACAGCAGCCCGAAGATGTCCGCGGTGTCAGTGAGGTCCTCGGCGGCCGGCATCCGCTCGCAGACGGCGGACACCCTGTCTGCGTCGACCACCTTGACGGCACAGCCGTCCATCTTCAACACACGCTCATCTGAAGATTCGTTCATATAATCAAGATAGGGCGTTGCCTGGACGCCGTGTCAAGAGCGTCCGTTTTGTTGGCTGATGTCGCGCAGGGCGACGTGACTACTATCGGTCAGCTTTCCATCCGCTTTATGTCACGACGAATATCGTGTGATCGTCTGGGAGCCAGGGGTGATCGGGGGGAACGCGGCGGTGACGAGGCCGGCCTCGAGCGCGCTGGTGGCGCTGGCCATGACCCTTCTCGCCATCATGCTGCTCTCCCACGGGGTGCCTTCCGCGGATGATCCGTACGCCCCCGCGACCGCCGTGGCCGCGGGCGAGACGAGCCACTGCGATCACTTCCCGACCTCGGAGGAGAAGTTCGGCCACGCCTGGGCCCTTGACCGCCAGCGGGCCGGCCGGCCTCTCGATGCGACGAGCCCGTCGGACGCCATGGTGCCGGAACCCGCGGCGCCGGCGCTCACCACCGTGGCGGAGGCCGAGGACCCGCCGTACGGGCTGCGCAGACAACCCAGCGGTGCGTTGCTCCAGGTGTTCCGCTGCTGATCGGGGTCGCCCGAGCGCGCGGGGCGGCCCCGTCCCGTACGACGCCGCCCGTCGCTCGGTCCGTGAACGTACGACCCCAACGGCTCCCCTCGTTGTTCACCGGAGCCCAGCCGGGCGAGCTGTTCGAGCTGCGCACGGCCGGCAACATCATCCCTCGTTACCTGCCGGGGCACTCGTCCGGCGAGGCCGCCACCGTCGAGTATGCGGTGGAGGTGCTCGGCGTCTGCGACATCGTGGTGTGCGGGCACTCGCACTGCGGCGCGGTAGGCGCGCTGGTGCGGGGAGCGGCGTGGTTGTCGCTGACGGTCATCTCGTCGCGTGGCTGGGCGTGGTGGGTGGGGCCGTGGGGGTCGGCGCAGTGCGGTTCGAGGGGGCGTGGGGTGCCGTTGTCGTCGAAGGTGTGGCTGTCGGGTGTGGCGTGGTCGACCTGCAGGGTGGTGTGTTCGATGCCGTGGCTGTGGCGGAGGAGTTCTTCGATGGCCAGGCGGGCGGCGTGGCAGTCGGCGCCGGGGGTGACCAGGATGTGTGCCGAGAGGGCGGCGTATCCGGAGGTGACCTCCCAGATGTGGAGGTCGTGTACTTCGACGATGGTGTCGAGGGTGGCGATCTGGCGGCCGA